>JAZSEL010000065.1:0-3331 GCA_045531685.1 Lachnospiraceae bacterium
AATGGTAGATTTGCTTCGCGGAAAATGGGGATTTGAGGGTCATTATGTTTCTGACTGTTGGGCAGTAAGAGATTTCCATGAGAATCATATGGTTACCAAGACCCCGGCAGAGTCAGCGGCTCTTGCTGTCAATATGGGATGTGACCTTAACTGTGGGAATACCTATTTACATATGTTAAATGCATACGAGCAGGGACTCGTAAGTGAAGAAACCATTACAGAAGCGGCGGTACGTTTGTTTACCACAAGATTCTTGCTGGGATTATTTGATGAAACAGAATACGATGCGATTCCTTACGAAGTAGTGGAATGTGAGGAACACATTGCATTAGCAGATAAAGTAACGTTGAAGAGTCCGGTACTTTTAAAGAATGACGGAATTCTTCCAATCAATAAAGATAAAGTAAAGACCATTGGTGTGGTAGGACCAAATGCAAACAGCCGTGCCGTACTTGTTGGTAATTATCACGGAACCTCTTCCGAATACATTACCGTATTGGAAGGTATTCAGGAAGCAGCAGGTAAGGATATCCGTGTTCTGTACTCTGAGGGTTGCCATTTGTTTGAAGATAAGACAGAACCGTTAGCGATTAAGGGCGACCGTCTCGCAGAGGCTAAGATTGTAGCAGAACACAGTGATATTGTGGTTTTGGTAGTGGGTCTGGATGAGACTTTGGAAGGAGAAGAAGGAGATACAGGTAACTCCTATGCATCAGGCGATAAGGAATCCCTGCTTCTTCCTATGTCACAGCAGAGATTATTGGAAGCAATCGCAGAGACGGGCAAGCCGGTTATCATGCTTATGATGACAGGAAGCTCTATGGATATGAGTTTTGCAAACGAACATTATAATGCAATCTTACAGACCTGGTATCCGGGAGCAAGAGGCGGTAGAAGTATTGCGAAGCTTTTATTCGGGGAAGCGTCTCCGTCCGGTAAATTACCGGTAACCTTCTATAAGGACTTAAGCGGGCTTTCTGATTTTACCGATTATTCCATGAAGGGAAGAACTTACCGTTATATGGATTATGAAGCACAGTATCCGTTCGGATTTGGTCTTACTTATGGAGATGTTTCGGTAAAAGAAGCAACTATCAGCGCATTTAGCAAGGCTCTTGCAGATGCGGGAAATAGGGAAGGGGTATGTACAGTATGTGCTGTTTTACAGAATGACGGCGCTATGGATACCGATGAAGTAGTTCAGGTGTATATTAAGAATGAAGACTCCTCTTTTGCAGTTCCAAATCCGGCATTGTGCGGATTTAAGAGAGTGCATGTAAAAGCAGGAGAAAGAGTAAACGTAGAAATACCGCTTCGACGTCTTGCATTTACCGTTGTAAATGAAGAGGGAGAGCGTTTGGTGGATGGCTCAAGATACAGTGTATATGTGGGAACGAGCCAGCCGGATAAGAAGAGTATTTCATTAACAGGCAAGCAACCGATTAAATTGGATGTTGAATCGTAAAAGGGAAGTAATAAAAGGGAAAGACAGGACTTTTTCGTCCTGTCTTTTTCCGTGTAAAAGAACAACCATAATTTCTCCCGTTTTTATCTAAAGTATTTCGGTTTTTTTCTTTTGCAAAAAATGAAAGAATAAAAAATGGAAAAGAACGCACAAGGAGGGCTTAACATGAAGGCAAAAATTTTAGTTAACAAAAATTTTGTTGTTGGAGAGATTGATAAACGAATTTACGGTTCGTTTTTGGAACATTTGGGAAGAGCCATTTATGGCGGAATTTATGAACCGACTCATGAAACAGCAGATGATTGCGGCTTCCGTAAGGATGTCTTAGATATGATTAAGAAATTGGATGTACCGGCAGTCAGATATCCGGGAGGTAATTTTGTATCCGGTTATCATTGGGAAGACGGAACAGGTCCAAAGGAAAACCGTCCGCGTAAGATGGAGCTTGCATGGGGAGTAATTGAGCCAAACGAAGTTGGTATTGATGAATTCCAGGAATGGGCAAAGCGTGCGGGTACTGATGTTGTTATGGCAGTTAATTTAGGAACAAGAGGACCTGAAGATGCCAGAAATCTGGTAGAGTACTGCAACTCCGTTACTGACACGGATTATGCTAATATGAGAAGAAAAAATGGTTTCGAAGAACCATTTAACATTAAGACATGGTGTCTGGGTAATGAAATGGACGGTCCATGGCAGATTGGATTTAAAACAGCGGACGAATACGGAAAGCTTGCTTGTGAGACTGCCAAGATGATGCGTCTTGTAGACCCTGATATCGAATTGGTTGCATGCGGAAGTTCAGGATACGATATGAAGACTTTCGGTGAATGGGAGTTAACGGTACTCGACCATGCGTATGAGCAGGTGGACTATATTTCTTTACACCAGTACTATGGCAATCCAACTAATGATTCTAAGGATTATATCGGAAAAGCCGTACATATGGATGGATTTATCAAGGGCGTTGCTGCATTGTGTGATGCGGTAAAAGCAAAGAAACATGCGGACAAAACCATTAACTTATCCTTTGATGAATGGAATGTATGGTTCCACAGCAATGACAATGATAAGAAGCTTGAGAAGTGGCAGGTAGCGCCACCACAGTTAGAGGATCTTTATAACTTTGAAGATGCATTACTGGTTGGTTCCATGCTTATGGCATTACAGAATAACTGTGACAGAGTAAAGATTGCATGTCTGGCACAGCTTGTAAACGTAATTGCACCAATTATGACAAAGACCGGTGGCGGAGCATGGGTACAGACAATTTTCTACCCATTTATGTATGCGTCTACTCAGGGAAGAGGTGTGACATTACAGGCAATTACCGAAAGCGAAACTTATCAGTCTTCCGATGATACTATGACCATTCCTTATCTGGCTTCTTCTGTCATTCATAATGCAGAGAAAAAGGAAGTGGTAGTATTTGCGTTAAACCGTTCTTTGGAAGAAGATATGGAGCTTGCTCTTACCTTTGAAAACTTTGAAGGCTGCAAGGCAGTAGAACATGTGGAATTATACTGTGATGATTTAAAGGCGATGAACACAGAGGAGGAAGAAAAAGTAGCTCCTGCCAATGTGGAAGTTTCAAAAGAAGTATCTTCTGTTCAGAAGGTTATGCTTAAGAAGCATTCTTGGAATATGATTAAATATCAGTATGAATAAAAATAGTTATGGAACGTCGTAGTTTGACAGAAAGAGAAGGGTAATTATGGACAATAAAAAACAGGCATTTAATCCGTATCTGCCATCATGGGAATATATTCCGGACGGAGAACCGTATGTGTTTGGAGACAGGGTGTATATTTATGGCTCCCATGACTTTTGGAACGGCCATGTATTCTGCCTTGGAGATTATGTGTG
>JAZSEL010000129.1:0-5777 GCA_045531685.1 Lachnospiraceae bacterium
AGGTGACACTTCAACGGACACTTCAACTTCAACGCAACTTCAACGATTTGGACCTTCCAGCGTCCAGAAAAAAGTCGGGTTGCGAGTCGGGTTGCCCAGAAAAACCTCATCAACGTCCCCTTTATTGTACTCCAAGTATGCGATAATTAGGTATCCCATTCAAGGAGGTACGAGCATGCCTACATTTTATTCCAAGGTTCGTCTGTTCCGAGAGGCCAAGGGGCTGCGGCAGGACCAGTTGGCGGAGGCAATTGGAGTTTGTCGGAAGACGATTTGTCAGATGGAGTCCGGCGCCGGACATAATACGACGTTAGAGATTGCATATCGGTTGGCGCAGTTCTTTGGGACGACGGTGGAGGAGATTTTTCCTCCGGTAGTAACAGAATAAGCTTTTTATGGAAGGTCTTGGCAGTTTTTTGCCGGGACCTTTTTTTCTGCCGAATGTAACCTCAAATACTCTTGACCTAGAGAGCGTGGCATATTATAATGAAAAACGAAAAGAACGTTTGTTCTATCGGAAATTAAAGAGGAGGCGAGCTATGGAAAATGGTCCAAACTACGCTATGGCAGAAGTTTTCTACTATAGCAGAAAAGCAAGCGGCTGATTGTCATAGGGAAATGATATTCGGCACCCTTAAAGATCAGCGTGGCAGTCGGGGCAGAGATGCTTAACGGAAAACCGGTTGCAGAAGGAAGCTTGCGAGGTGATTCCCTTTTCCTTGGCGAGTACAAAGAAGCTATTATTTTGTATACGTAAGGAGTGCATGAATTGGAAGAATCGATTAGTATCAGATGTAAGTGTTGTAAGCAGCGTTTGTGTGACTATACCCTGCAGGGGGATGGGGCGGTGCCTGTTCTGCTGGGGATTAGTTTGAAATGCAAAATCAGACCATACAGTACATACGCATGGATAATAGAGAAAGGAATATGAGGTTTTTAGTGGACCGCGCGGACCTCGACGCTGTATAGTGAATCCACTTTGCGGATCGACTAATCAACGTTCCGCAGTAACTTGTGAAGGTGACTTCCCTTTTCCTTTTCAAGTTCCAAGGATTAGTATTTTGGAAGGAAGGATATAAACCTGAATGCAGGAGATTAGTTTTTATTGTCGTAAGTGCAAGTGCAGCTTGCACATGTCTATGGTTCCCGCAGGGAAGCCGGACAGAATTGTAATGGATGGGGTATTTATGAAGTGCAAAAGAGATAAGCGTGTGATTACCCTAAAGAAGGTCACAGAAGGAGACATCGTCTCCAAGGCTGACAAAGAGCATAAGTTTTATATTTAGAGTAACTGTAGTACATCAGATGGCTTCGGCCATACGAAAAGACAATTTAATGAGGGCCTCATGATAAAGGAGACATTGCATCACGCCGGTCTGATGTCGGCAGAATGTCAATCCTAGGGACGCATGAGAAAGATAATCGGTAAAGACCGGTCTTTCTCTTGCGTCCTTTTTTGTTGCGCTGAAATACTCCTTTCCGGTTGTTTGCCCGGAAAGAGGAGAAAATGTATTTTGACATTGTTGCAACGGGAAAGAGAATCAGAGGTTTAAGAAAGGAAGCAAAGCTTACCCAGGAGAGGCTTGCAGAGAAACTGAATATCAGTAGAATTCATTTGGCTCATATTGAGATTGGAAGTAAAGCGCCTAGCATTGATTTGATGATAGTGCTGGCGCAGTTCTTTGGAGTGACGCTGGATTATTTGGTTTTGGGAAGATAGTCTTCTGATTTGTTCCCTCCTAGGACATGTTTTTCGTGCTCCCTTCGGCTTATAATAGGCTTGTAATTTACAGAACAAACCGGTTTGTTCTCGACACATTTTCTATTTTACAGGAGTATGAAATGCGAAGAGAACGGAAGATTGTTGGGAGATATTACAGGCTGTCTCCCAAAAAGAGAATGGATTTAATCATTACGAATTATGATTGCTTTCCGGCTATGTGTAAGGACTATGAGAGAGAACTCTCGGAATGGCTTAAGGATAGTAAGGAGAAGGCAAGACGGGCTGCTATTGGTGACCTGGGCGTTAGAGTACAGGGCGGCAAAAGCAGTTCTTCAGTTACAGAAATGTGCGCCATTGTGAATATGGAAATAGAGCGTATGATGAAGGAATGCGACCTTGATTCCTGCGAAAATATTGAGGATTTCGAGGAGATTTTACGAGGAGTACATGAACTTCATCTTATGCAGCGAGAATACCGGAATCTGAGGTCGAAAATATCCACCCTGCATATGAAGGAGAGAGATTCTTTCATCAAATACATTTGCAGAGAGAAACGGTCTGCAGAGCTCTCGGAACAGCTGGAGATTGATTTCGATTCGGTACGCAAGAAGATGTATCGGATTAAGAAGAAGGTCTACAACGGTTTTGTAGAAAATCTCGATGACTATGACGATAATTCCATATTATTAATAGGCGTTGGAGGGCAGTTCGATGAATGATGTAATCGATAAGCGATATGCTGCTCTCAAGCTGATAGAAGCGCTTTTTTATAAAGGAATGGTAAATAAAGCTACGTTTGATAATGTAAAAAGTAGATATCCTGAAGTGTTTCAGGCGGATAAGCCGGATAGCTTTTTAGAGATACTGGAGAAAACCAAGAAGGCGGATGCAATGTAGTATATTTACCGGATTTGTCAAGGATGTCGAGAATCAAATCGACATCCTTAATTTTTTGTAAAAACCGAGGTAATATGTACCCGTAACCGATGTTCGTGATCAACCGTAAGTGCACGTACGGGCATGATTGCCACTATTTGTACATGTCAGGAGAATATAGATGGAAGCAAGAAATGTATTTGATTTACAGAGGAATTTGATTACAAATTCCTATACGAGAGTAAATAAGACTCGAAGGGTAGTGTTCTACGGACGAGTCTCTACAGAACACGAAGCGCAGATTTCAGCGTTGGAGAATCAGATTCAGTGGTATTATGACCAGGCAGAAGCTCATAAGAACTGGGTCGTATTGGATAAGTATATCGATGAAGGTATTACCGGTACGCAGGCAAAGAAGCGTCCGTCCTTCTTAAGGATGCTTGAGGATGCACGGAAAGGTAAGTTTGATTTGGTTGTGACCAGAGAGGTATGTCGTTTTGCAAGAAATACGGTAGATACCCTGGTAGTAACGAGAGAACTTAAGAATCTTGGTATCGAGGTGTATTTTGTAGAGGATAACATCTGGACGATGGATGGAGATGGAGAGCTACGTCTTACTATTATGGCTACACTTGCTCAGGAAGAAAGCCGTAAGGTATCGGAACGAGTTCGCGCAGGGCAGCATATCAGCCGAGAAAAGGGCGTTATTTACGGAAGCGGAAATATTCTTGGTTATGATAGGGTAGGTAAAACCTATGTTATAAATAAGACTCAGGCGGAAACAGTCAGAAGAATTTATGACCTTTATCTTCAAGAAGAAATCGGCATCACGAGAATTGCAGATATTCTGATTAAAGAAGGGCGTCTCACAGCTACGGGTACTCTCAAATGGAATGTATCAAATGTTTCAAGAATTCTTAATAACCCCACTTATATGGGTGTTATAGCTTATGGTAAATCCTATAGTAACAATTATTTGGACCAGAAGCGAATTAATAATCCTCACAAGGACACTTATATATATAAGAAGCTTGATTTTGAACCGATTGTTACGGAAGAAGAGTATTGGAAGGTGCAGGAAATAAAGCTGAGAAGGACGAAGGAATTGCCTTGCACGAGAACATCAATCTTCGGAGAGGAGCATGTAAAAGGTCCGGTACGTGAGAATCGTGACAAGTGGGGCGCAGTTCTTCGATGTGGCTGCGGAGCTCATGTAAGGAAGAATCGTTGGCACGTGAATAAGAGCAAGCCTTGGTCGTACGGATATCAGTGCTATAATCAGCTGAATAACGGTTCCGGTAGGAAGATGAGAAAGAATGGAGCGGATGATACCGATTATTGCGATATCTCTATGACAGCTGACTGGAAGCTGGAGTTTATGGGATTAGAAATATTTAAGTCTCTTTGGTCGGATAAGAAGGCAGTTATAGAAGAAGCCTGTGATATCATTAAGAAATGTTATGCAATTGATATGAGACAGGCTGATGAGGTGCTTGAAGCTAAGAAAAGGCTTGCCAAGCTTCAGCAGAAGATATCAAACCTTAGAGAGATGCGTCTGGAGGGAGATATCGGCCAGCAGGAGTTCAAAGATAAGTTAAATCTCTATATGAAAGAGGAAAGTGAGATTCAGGCTGAGATTGACGCGGCAGGTAAGGCTGAGAAGAAAAAGGATGTTGCAACGGAGGTGCTTGATTACGATAAGATTAGGGCGACTCTTGAAGAAATGCTTAATTTTGAAAGCACTGATGAAGAAGGTGTGCTTGACAAAGGAGTTGTTCAGGCATTTGTAAGCCGTGTAACCAAGAACAGTAATAATGAATACACCTGGTATCTTAATCTCACCGGAAAAGCATTATTTGAAGTAAATGCTATTCTCGAAGGAAGAAAAAAGAAGGCAACGCTTTCATTATATGATACGGATAAGAAACCCATCACTCCGATGACCAAAGAGGATACAGAAAGTTTTTTTCGCCTGAGCGACCTTAAGCAGGTCGCGGGCGACAATTCTTTGGGCGAAAAAGCCTCCCCCAACTCTACAAAACACAGGCTGCTATCAACAATAGGTAGGACTTTTAAGATTTACTATAGGATGACACTGGATGAAACCAGTGCCAGAGCCTATCGTGAGTCCCGAGGACAATACCTCAGACATAAACAATGGGAAGATATTTCCGTGAATGTTTATGTGATTTAAGAATGATTTCCCCTCGCAATTTCGGTTGCGAGGGGATTTTTTTTATGGTAAAATTTATTTGATGAAACAGAACGGCAAATTTGAATTCTACGGAGGATGGTATGAAGGATTATGTAAAGATTTTCAAGCAAAATGAAGATATAAGTAATCAAGACAAAATAATTGAAGGAGCCTTAGAATGCTTAGATAGATTTGGGGCTTATTTTGAAAAAGAAGATATAGAAGGGATGGATTCCTGTTTCCATTTTCCACATTACATTTTAAGCGGGAATGAAGTTATATGTTGGAACGAAGGTGGAAAGCTAACAGAAGCTTTTTTTGTAGATTTGAAAAAATCAGGGTTTAAACGTACAATCGTTACTTGTCGAGAAGTGATTACAATTGCTGAGAATAAAGTCCATTTTAAATATTGTTACTATCGTGAAAGCGTAGATGGGAAAGTGATGAGTAAACATGATAATGTTTGGATTGTTACATTTAAGGAAGGTAAATGGGGAATTCAAGTAAGGTCATATTGATTATTTTCTAAAAGATTCAATCATTATAAAAGCAAAATTTGAATTTTCACCTGTGTTATATTGCAATATTGATTTTACAGACTTCTTATATTGATAGGTAGAACAGTCACTTTTTGACATTATAGAACATTTGTTTAGCGGATTACTATGAATTAGTAAATCCGCTTTTTTGATTAATATATTGACAAACGATTAAATGCATGTTTAAATGTATTTGTGATAATTAAATGAGTGTTTAAATGTTTGCGTAAGGGGGTTCGTTAGTGAAAAATAATAAATTACCACATGACCATGGACAAAAGGAAGAAAAAATTCTTGAACATTTACCAACTGTTGAAGATTGCAGAAGGGTTGCAGAGATTTTTAAACAAATCAGTGACGGTACAAGACTCAGGATATTGTGGCTTTTATGCCACTGCGAAGAATGTGTAAGTAATATCTCAGCAGCAATGGAAATGAGTGATCC
>JAZSEL010000017.1:0-9363 GCA_045531685.1 Lachnospiraceae bacterium
ATGGAAATGGAAGTTCCGGCAAAAGGAAGCAAAGCCGGTAATGCGGTTGATAATGGTTCTGTTGTAAATACGGGAAGTACTTCTTTATTGGCAAAGGTAAGAGATACCAAGAAACTTGCGGATGAACTTGGCATTGGTGAAATCACACTTTTAGACATTTTAAAAGAGTTAGAAAAACCGGCACGTGACCCACGTGAGGATATGCCAAAGCCAATCCTCAGAAGTGATGTTATGGATATGGAAGACTTGAAACCGGGCATGATTTTAAAGGGAACCGTACGTAATGTAATCGACTTTGGTGCCTTTGTGGATATCGGGGTTCATCAGGACGGACTTGTTCATATTTCACAGATTACGGACCGTTATATCAAGCATCCGCTGGAAGCAGTCAGCGTTGGGGATATTGTTGACGTACAGGTAATCAGCGTGGATGTAGCGAAAAAGAGAATCGGTCTTACCATGAAAATTCAGAAATAGTAGATTAATCTGTGAAGATTGATAAGTAAATAAAAGATAGGTATATAGAGATGGACATATGCGAAAAAATTAATTGCATATGTCCATCTTTTTTTCAAGAAAAGATAAGAGAGTGTGAAAATTGGACATATACAGCGTAAAAATTCATATATGTCCAATTTACTTGCAAAAAAAACAAAAGTAGGAAAAATATTGGACATGTGGTAAGAAAAAAAATATATATGTCCATTTGTTGACATCAAAACATACATGTGCTAATATAACTGTACTAACACTGTTAATACACTAGATACAAACAAAGAAGGTAGGAACAGATAACGGGATAAGCAGAGCAATCACATGCTACATAGGTAAGTTGCTTTGCGATGCAGAAAAATATAGAAAGGAGACCACATGATCATACTTGATTACAGGGATAGCCGCCCAATCTACGAACAGATAGTGGAGAAGTTTAAGCTGCTAATCCTAAAAGGGGTACTGAAGCAGGACGAAAAGATGCCGTCAGTCAGGAGCCTGGCAGTGGAGCTTTCCATTAATCCCAACACGATTCAGCGGGCTTATGCCCAATTGGAAAGTCAGGGATATATTTACACAGTAAAAGGAAAAGGGAATTTTGTGTCAGACAAGGCAAGTCTGATGAAGGATTATCAAAAAGAGATTAGCAGCCAGTTACAGGAAGTATGTAAGCAGGCCGCGTCAGCCGGTATGAGTAAAGAGGAGTTTATGACACTCGTAGAAGAAAGCATTCTTACTACAGGAGAGTGGAAAGGTGAATAAAATTCGAAGCGGAATTGTTTTTTTGCCGGAGATTGGAGGAATTTATGATTGAGATAAAAGGGATAAGCAAAAGCTTTGAGGGACACAAGGCAGTGGATGATGTAAGTGTTACCATCAAAGAGAATACCGTATTTGGTTTGATAGGAACCAATGGCGCGGGAAAATCTACGCTCATGCGTATGGTGAGCGGAGTTATGAAGCCGGATGAAGGATACATATTGGTGGATGGCAGACCGGTATTTGAAAATGCAGAGGTAAAGAAGGATTTGTTTTTTATTGCAGATGATCCTTACTTTTTCTCTAACAGCAATGCATACGATATGCAGAAATACTTAAGCAGTGTATTTCCGGAATTTGATACTGAGCAGTATTATCACATGTTGGAAAACTTTGGGTTACCAAAGAAGCGAAAGGTTAGCACATATTCTAAGGGTATGAAAAAGCAGCTGGCATTAATTTGCGGTATCTGCAGTAAGGCAAAATACCTGTTGTGTGATGAGGCATTCGATGGTTTGGACCCGGTAATGCGTCAGGGTATGAAGAGCATTTTTGCAAGTGAGATGGAAAAGCGCGGGTTGACACCGATTATCGCATCCCACAATTTGCGTGAATTGGAAGATATTTGTGACCATGTAGGTCTTTTGCATAAAGGCGGCGTTTTGCTTTCTAAGGATTTGGAAGATATGAAATGCAACATCCAGAAGGTACAGTGTGTATTTTCAGATGAAGAATCTAAGAGTAAAGCAAAAGAAGCGCTTACCATTATGAAGGAAGAAACAAGGGGACAGTTGTGTACTTGGACAGTCCGTGGCAGCAGGGAAGAAATTATGGCTATCTTTGCCACAGTAGATACCATTTTCTTTGAGGCTTTACCATTGTCCTTAGAAGAAATCTTTATCAGTGAAACGGAGGTGGTCGGTTATGACATTAAAAAACTCATTCTTGGTTAGATTAGTGGAAAATGCAAAAAGAAGATTGTGGGTGCTTGTCATAGCTTTGTTATTATTTGTACTTGCCATCCCAATTTCAACAGCTATGGAAATCAGCCGTATTCAGGCGACGGAAGAAAGCATTGGTTTGATAAAAATGCAGGAGCAGTTGTATGAAAGAATGGCGCAAGCCCTTTCGTTCCACTCGGGAACCGCTTTTTTGGCAGGCTGCTTTGCTGTGCTTGCAGGGATACAGGGATTTTCCTATTTGTATGACAGAAGCAAAATTGATTTTTATCATAGTAAACCGGTTAAATCATCCAAGCGTTTTACGGCAATATGGATAAATGGTCTGCTTGTGTATGTTCTTCCGCTTATTGTTGGAACCGTAATAAATGCATTGTTGGTTACAACAAGCGGAGTAATGGATATGGCGTTACTTGCAAGTATGTGTGAAGCAGTTGTTCTGCTTATTGCACTTTACATTGCCGTTTACAGTATTGTGATTCTTGCAGTGATGTTAACCGGAAAACCATTGATTACCATCATGGGAATTGGAGTGTTTTTGTTTTACGAAATGGCAGTCCGTTCGTTATTTACCGGTTGTTGCAGCTTTTTCTTTGACTTTTATCACGGATACAACGGGGATGACTGGTATATGCCCCTTGTTTCACCATTCTATGTGTTAAATAAATACATGAATGATGAATGGGGAGTAATGCTCACGGTTATCGGACTTCTTGTATTTGCAGGAGCAGTTTTGGCATTGGCTTTCTGGTGTTACAAGAAGCGCCCTTGTGAACTTGCGGGAAGTGCCATGACATTCCAGGGGATTAAGCCTTTTATTAAGATAGGAGTTTCTGTTCCTGTAGCTATATTTGCAGGTTTGGCTACGGCAGGACTTATGGAATATAGTCCTCTTGATGGCAGCGGAAGCCCATTTTTCCCAATATTATTAGGAGTAATCTTTGTGGTATTATGCAACGCCTTGATTCAGGTTATTTTTGAAACTGATATCAGAGGTATGTTCCATAAAAAACGTGATATCGTGATTACAGCGGTATTGTCCTTAGTGATTGTATTAGTATTCCGCTACGATTTAGTTGGTTTTGACAGTCGGATTCCAAAGTCGGGTAGTATCGAATCTGTTGCAATTGTAACGGATACAAATTATAGATATTCCTGTTATTTCTATGACGAAAACATGAAGCAGTTGGATAAAGAAGAGTACGCGGATAAATATATGTTCCTTACGGGTAGTGATGCAGAAAATGTAAGAGAACTCGCTCTTTACAGCATTGAACAATATGAGAAATATCCAAACAGAAGAGCGTTTTGGGATGGGGGCCAAGAGCATAGCGATGTAGTTTATAAATTCCGTTTGAAAAACGGAAGAATCATAGCACGCTGTATCCCGGTTCTTCTTAGGGATGAGACGGCACGTGGTTTGATTAACGAAATAGAATCATCCGAAGCTTTTGTGCGCGCCAATGAGCCTGCCATGTCAGAATACTTCTATGAAGCTATTTTGAATGGAGACTTTAAAGTGAATGCATTATGGGGAAATGGTGTGCGTGAAGAAAATATGACATATTCTCAGGCTTGCGAATTCTTAAAACTGTATCGTGAAGATTTGCTTAATTCTTCTTATGTGGAAAAGAGTAAAGAACTTCCAATGGGTCAGGTGGAGATGTACTTGGATAGACAGATATCCTATAGTAGGTGGATACCGCTGACAGTATATCCTTCTTATGAAAATTGTGTAGCCTTTTTACAAGAAAACGGATATGAGACAGAACAATATGTCTCCATGGAAGATATTGATTATATCCAGATTCATAAATACTATCAGACAGAGGAAGAAAACATCTCAACAGAAACAATGGCAGGCTTTGCAGAAGTGGTTACAGTTGCAAAAGAAGAAGAGATGTACTCTGCAGAATATGTGGATGCACAGGAGATTGCAGACATTATGAATCACGCATACCCGACATCCTTGTCATGGGAATATTGGTATCATGAGGCGCCGTTTGATGAAGGGAATTATAATATTACCGTTTATTTTAAAGAAGGAAGCAAGACCTTTGGGGAATATGGTTATGTGGCAGATTTCTGTTTCTTAAAGGATGAAGTACCAAGTTTTGTTCTTGAAGATTTGCCAAGAGATACAGCACCGAAAAAATAAAGGATATCATTTTAATAGGAAGAAAGTCTATTGACAGAGATAAAAGGAATGCCGGATGTTTATTCGTCCGGCATTCTTTTGGGAAGACAACGGTTTAGAAAATTTTAAGAAAAAAATTAGGGAATTATCAGTGAACAATTACGTGAATTATGGTTTAATTATCCAAGCAGTGAATGATTATTCATAAAATAGGGAACGGATGAATAGTTATTCATGCATGAGGAGTTGCAAATTATGAAAGAAAGGGGAGTTATTGTACATATGTCCCAAGGATGAATTGTGTGAATCCGGACAGTATGACAATGAAGAAGAAAAATGAGTGTATTAGTGGATGTACAGGATATTTGTAAGGTGTACAATCCCGGAGAAAACGAAGTAAGGGCGCTTGACCATGTCAGTGTACAGATTTATGAAAAAGAATTTGTAGCAATCATTGGTCAGTCCGGTTCGGGAAAGTCCACACTAATGAATATGCTGGGTTGTCTGGATGTGCCTACAAGCGGAACCTATATGCTGCATGGGCAAGACGTTTCTCATATGTCGGACGACGAATTGTCGGATATCAGAAATAAGGAAATCGGTTTTATTTTTCAAGGATTTAATCTGATTCCTAATCTGACGGCATTGGAAAATGTGGAATTACCTCTTATTTACAGAGGGGTATCCAAAAAGGAACGTTTGGAATTGGCGACGGAGGCCCTTAAAAAGGTTGGTTTGGAAAACCGTATAGGTCATAAACCGGCTGAAATGTCGGGAGGACAGCAGCAGCGAGTAGCCATAGCAAGGGCGATTGCACAGGCACCGCCGGTTATTTTGGCAGATGAGCCTACGGGTAACCTGGATTCGGCATCCAGCAGGGAAATTATGGGAATTCTAAAAGACCTTCATGAAGAAGGAAGAACCATTATTATTATTACCCATGACAATGAGATTGCGGCACAGGCAAAACGCGTAATCAAAATCATGGACGGCAAAATAGAGTCAGACACGAAGTAAAAGGGGACAATTATGGAAGAATTTATGAATGAAAATGCGGTAACAGAACCTGTTACAGCAGAAACCAAGAAAGAAAAAACGAAGAAAGAAAAAAAGCCACGCACCAAGTGGAAAGAGTTACCTGTTGAGGTAAGAAAAAAGAAACGTAAGAGATACATAATAATCGGAGTGTTAGTTCTGATTGTGGTTTTGTTTGTGGGAATAAAGGCAGCGGCAGGAAATGCTACATTGCCGGTTACTGTTGTTGAGGTAACGACAGGAGATGTGGAAGCTACCATTTCTACCAGCGGTAAAGTAGAAAGCGATGTAACCAAGACCTACTATACGGAATTATCCGGACATGTTGGTGCCGTGCCGGTTAAGCAGGGGCAGGCAGTAAAGAGTGGGGATGTACTTCTTTACTTTACGCAGGAAACATTGGACATTGCAAATAAGGAAGCACAGGCGGCTGCGTTATCCAGTGAAAACACCTATAAGGATGCCATGAACCAGAATAGCAAAACGCAGGCAAAACTTACGGAGGCAACGGTGAATCTGGAGGTTTTGGAACAGCAGATTACGGATTATACCGCTTTTATCAAAGAACAGGAATATAAATTAGAAGACACCCGTAATGCCAGAAAGGCACAGCTCAGTGCTTGGGGAATGGAATTGTCCAAAGAACAGGCAGACGGAGAAGATGTTGCAGAGGAAATGGCAGAGTATCAATATATGGTAGAAACTCTTGATATGAGTAAGGATTTGGTTGATATTCAGAGAACCATTGATGATGCCAAAGAGATTCTTTCTAATCTGGAAGAGTACAAAGCTGAAATGAAGTCCCAGAAGGCAGCAACAGAAGATAATGTAATGTCTGCGGGAACGAAGGAAGCGAAGTCCATGTCCAATGAAGCAGAACAGTTAAAGCATTCCCAGACATTGAATTATGCCGCAGCGGTTGCAAATGGACTGAAAGCAGATATGGACGGTGTTGTTACCCAACTTCAGGTAACAGAGGGAGCCCCTATAACTGCCGGTGGAGCTTTGGTAACGGTTGCAAGTAATGAGCAGGTACATGTAACTATCAGCCTTTCAAAGTCAGACCTTGCAAAGGTAAAGGAAGGCCAGAAAGCAGATGTAACCATTGCCGGTCATACATATGAAGGAGAAGTCAGCTTCATCAATCATGTGGCTGTTACCAATTCCAACAATATGCCGGTAGTGGAAGCACAGATTGCTATTACCAATGCGGATGAATCCATTTATCTTGGTATTGAAGCAAAGGTTGTCATTTATGCACAGAAATCAGAAAATGTGTTACTGGTTCCGGTAGAAACCGTAAATTCAGATAAGAATGGTGACTTCGTATACGTAGTAGAAAATGGAATTGTAGTCCGCAAAGACGTGGTAACAGGCGTAAGCTCTGATTCTTATATTGAAGTGGTAAGCGGACTAAAGGAAAAGGATCAGGTTATGACTGACATTTCCATTGCGATTACAGAAGGAATGGAAGTGACGGCTGTGTCAGGAGAGGAAAGCACGGAAGTGACAAGTGTGGAAGCAACTGACAGTGAAGACGAAAGCAATGCAGAAACAGAAACATCTGCAGAAAGTGAGTAGGATATGTCAGGATTTTTAGAGTATATCAAGATAGCGGTCATGAATTTAAAAAGTAATAAGGGCCGTTCTATACTGACTATGTTGGGTATTATCATTGGTATCTCGTCTGTCATTATGATTATTTCCATCGGTAATGGGGTGACTGCACAAGTCAATGGCGAATTGAATGAAATGGCAGGCGGGCAATTATATATCTATACAGAGTATAATGAGGATGATGAGCTTATTGAGTTCACGGATGAAGATTTTGAAGCCATAAAAGAGAAGATTCCTCATGTAAAGGGAGTAACTCCGAAATATTCATTATACGCTAGTGTCGGTGGAAAAAAGGGAAGTTTTGATGCATACACCATTGCTGGTACGGAAAGTATGGAATACATCAGTAGTAATGATGTGATACAGGGGAGATATTTTTCTGAAAGTGACTATTATTCTGCAAACAAGGTTTGTGTTATTTCGGAAGATGACGCCATCCGATTGTTTGGAACTACGGATGTAGTAGGCATGGATATAGAAGTTTCAATGTATGGCATATCACAGGATATGACTATCGTAGGAATTCGTAAGAATCCGGACTCCGCTACATTCATTACTTATGATGATACGATACAGGTGGAAATGCCGATTTCTACCTTGGGAAGCGAATATGGTTTCTATATAGAAACCTATGAGACATTTTATATCATTGGAGAAGGTCCGGAATACGCAAAGGATATCGCCAAAAAAGCAATCAGTTTATTGGAAGGCAGACATAATGTCAGGGGCAAAGGCCTGATTCTTCTGGAAGACTTTAATGATTATATGACTACTATCAATGAAGTATTGGGTTACATTACCGTATTTGTTGTGTTGGTAGCAGCGATTTCCTTATTGGTAGGTGGTATCGGAGTTATGAATATCATGCTGGTATCCGTAACAGAACGAACCAGGGAAATTGGTATCCGTAAAGCTTTGGGAGCCAGAACTTCTTCTATTATGACCCAGTTCTTATCCGAATCGGCAATTATTTCTCTTACCGGTGGGATAATAGGTATTATTTTGGGAGTGGCAGGTGCGTTTTTGATATGTGCACTTGTTGGAGTTACTCCAAAAGTGGAATTGAGCACTGTGCTTGGAGCTACATTGTTCTCTTCTGCGGTGGGTATTTTCTTTGGAATTTATCCGGCAAAGAGGGCAGCTAAGTTAAGTCCTATCGAAGCATTGCGCCATGAATAGGCCGGCAGTTAGAAAGAAAATAGAGATTGCGCTTTTTAAAATACGGAACAGGGCTGTGACGAAATAATCGTCCAGCCTTGTTTCGATTTGCTTTTTAGTATATAATAACCTTCAATACTAATATGTGATAAATTGCTTGTAGTATGTTCAAATTACGAAACATGCTATATGTAATATAGAGGAGAATGACGTGAAAGTAGAATTTGATGTACACATTACCGCCGCTGATTTGTATGATTATATGTTATCCCATACCTATAGCAGTTTTTCGGGACTGTTTGGAAGTGTTGTGGGAGCATTGTTTATCGTTTGGTATTTTTCTACGGGAGCACAGATTTATTATCTGGCAGCCGGAGTGATTATTCTGTTATATATTCCGGTTTCCTTATATAAGCGTGCCAAAACGCAGGCGGCAACCAATGAATTTTTCAAAAAACCATTGCATTATACACTTACGGATGAAGGGGTTACCGTTTCCCAGGGTGAGTACGAAATGTTCCAGGAATGGAGTATTGTATATAAAGCAAAGTCTACAAACAGAAGTTTATTGATCTATACGTCTAAGATTAATGCATGGATTTTTCCTAAAAAAGATCTGGGCAAAGATAAAGAAGCAGTAATTCAATTGATTTCTGCTCATGTGGCTCCGGATAAGATTAAGATAAAACAGTAAGGAGTTTGCATGGAACGTTTTGAGACATATAGCGAAGAAGAAACCTTTGCATTAGGAGAAAAAATAGGAAGAGAAGCTCTTCCGGGACAGGTATATACTCTTCTTGGAGACTTGGGAGTCGGCAAGACCGTGTTTACCCAGGGGGTGGCAAAAGGATTGGAAATAGAGGAGGCTATTTGTTCTCCTACCTTTACCATTGTGCAGGTTTATGAAGAGGGGCGCTTGCCATTTTACCATTTTGATGTGTACCGTATCGGTGATGTGGAAGAAATGGATGAGATTGGATACGAGGATTATTTCTACGGAGAAGGCGTTTGCTTCGTCGAATGGGCTAATCTGATTGAAGAAATTATTCCTGATAATCGTATTCAGATTACAATTAAGAAAAATTTGGACAAAGGATTTTCCTATCGGGAGATTACCGTGGACAGATAAAAGGAAAAACAAATTAGTAATGGAGATATGTCATGAAAATATTGGCAATTGACAGTTCCTCCCTGACGGCTTCGGTA
>JAZSEL010000145.1:0-7333 GCA_045531685.1 Lachnospiraceae bacterium
TAAGGAACTTCAGGAATTTTTTGATGTGACATTTAAGCTTATGGAAGCAAGCATGGAGCGTCTTTTTGAGGACGATGCCTGGTTGATTGAAAAGTTTGACTACCGTAATAAGGATGCGGATTGGAAGAACTCCAAGGAAGCACTCCAGAACTGCATGCAGAAATTAAAAGGGGGCTATCCGGCAGACCCTGTATATAAACAGAAAAAATAAATGCAAAAAAGGGACATACCTATCTCTCATAATCAGGTATGTCCCTTTTTAGTTGTTGCAATAGAAAGTTCGTAAAGCAAGCTTTCTATGATTTATACTCATTTTTATTTTGTACATAAAGTCTGTAACGTGTCTAAGTATTCGCAAATCTGCTCAAAGAGCATATCCGGTTGGAAGGAATTGCTCTGCATCTGGTCTTTGGTAAGACCATCTACTGTATAACGGATTAAGTTATCCAACTGGCTCTCCGTAATATCGTTTCGCATAAATGAGCGGCTTCCTTGCCTGCAATACTTTGCAATTGTTTCCTGATAATTGGCTTTGGATTCTTCGATAGTCTGAATCACATCCAACTGATTCTCCTGTAAACTTTTTTCAATAAACTCATTCATATATGGATAGCTGCGCAATACATTGAGTTTGGCACGTTCCATCTCCTTGCGGATGGTGAAATAATCCGTTTCGCTTGGAGAAATCAGACGTTCATATTCAAAAATCATGTATTTTACGCTGTAATCGAATAGAAACGAGAATAATCCGATTTTATTGGTAAAATAATGGAACAGAAGTCCCTTGCTGATGCCGGCTTCTTTTACAATGACATCGGTACTGGCATGACGGTAACCATTCTCAGCAAATACACGTAGCGCGGCATTAATCATTCGGTCCTGTTTTTCTCTGTTTAGGTCAAAAAATTTTTCGTTCATCCTTGTCTCCATTCTAAAAATGCCGCATAGACTTAGTGGTAATCAGATACCCTAAATCGGACTACTTTATGTGTGATTGTTGACTTTGAGAGTCAGCAAAACTAATCATAGCACAATTATTTTGCGGGTACAATCGCAATGGGAAAACTAGTAGGAAAGAAATTTTGGCACACAAGATATTGTATTTTTTTTGTGCGAAATAGGAAAACTTTCTTGACGTATGACGGTAGAAAGATTACGATTATATACGGTGGTAATCTGCATGCGGACAAGTTATTTTATAGATTGGAAAGCAGGCAGATTAATTAAAAAACAAAATGTAACTTACAGGAGGAGAGAAGATGAGTGAAGTAAGGAAAACCATCGGTGAAGAGGCGATTTATGATGCCAAAAGTCTTGGTACTTCCAAGATGTTAATCTTGGGTGCACAGCATATGTTTGCTATGTTTGGTGCTACCGTTTTGGTACCTGCATTGACAGGTTTAAGTGTATCGGCAACATTGTTATTTGCAGGTTTGGGAACATTATTATTCCATTTTCTTGCAAAAGGTAAAGTACCTGCATTTTTGGGTTCATCCTTTGCGTTTTTAGCGGGATATTGGGCAATTGCACCTAACGGAGAAGCAGAACTTCTTCCATACGCATGTTTTGGTGTTGCTTGTGCCGGTTTACTGTATCTTGTACTTGCCGGATTAATCAAGACATTCGGAAGTCAGAAGGTTATGCAGTTCTTCCCGCCAATCGTAACGGGACCTATCATTATTGCAATCGGTCTTAATCTTTCACAGTCAGCAATTGATAACTGTGCTACTAATTGGTTCATCGCCATTGTTGCTATTGCAATTGTTGTTGTATGTAATATCTGGGGTAAGGGAATGATTAAGATTGTTCCGATTATCTGTGGTGTTATCGGTTCTTATATTGTAGCAGCATGCATGGGACAGGTTGATTTTGCCCCTGTAAAAGAAGCAGCATGGATTGGACTTCCTTTCCAGTGGAAAGATACTGTATTCTCACTCTTTGGTTCTGCGGATGCATCATTATTGATTACAGCAGTAATCACAATTATGCCTATCGCACTTGCAACCATGGTTGAACATATCGGTGATATTTCAGCGATTTCTTCTACTGTTGGTATTAACTATATTAAGGATCCGGGACTTCACCGCACATTATTGGGTGATGGTCTTGCAACTATCCTCGCATCCTTATTCGGAGCACCGGCTAACACAACATATGGTGAAAACACAGGTGTTCTTACATTAACAAAAGTATATGACCCATTCGTTATCCGTTTAGCAGCGGGATTTGCGATTCTGTTCTCATTCTGCCCTAAGGTATCCGCATTAATCAGCTGTATGCCTGCAGCAACCATGGGTGGTGTATCCCTCGTATTATACGGTATGATTTCTGCAGTTGGTGTACGTAATATCGTTGAAACAAAGGTTGATTTCACAGCAAGCCGTAACGTTATTATTGCAGCCCTTATCTTAGTTCTTTCCATCGGTATTAACTACTCTGCAGCAGGTGCTGTAGCATTCACAGTAGCGGGTGTTACTATCAGCTTATCAGGACTTGCAGTTGGTTCTTTAACCGGTATCATCTTAAATGCAGTTTTACCTGGAAAAGACTATAAGTTTGACGAAGAAAAGCCGGATAATACAGGCGTGAATTTTGAAGTATAAGAAATAGTTTTCATATAATAAAAATCCGTCAGAGCATGTTGCATGTTTTGGCGGATTTTTTTATGGATGTGAGGCGTAATCTTGGTGAGTTCGCTGGTCGTGAAAAAAATTAAGAGGACTTTTTTCCATGATTTAGGGGACTTTTGCTATCCTTTTTGACCTTTCGCGGGTATCGAGTAGTGGTTTTCTGCAGCTAAATACAAGATTGTATACAAATCATGGCAGATTTGACTTAAAATAAGTTATGTAAACAAAAATCACCTACTGAATTACTCGTTTTGTACTGCCTAGTAGGTATTTTTGTTCTATTATGTCACATGCAAATATAAAATACGATATAAGCAATGAGGTTAATGGTGTATTATTACCTACTATATGTGTGAAATAATTATTTTGGTGGGTAATGAGGTCATAAAAGAGGTCTCTGGTTACCTACTTTATTCAGGAAATTGTTTGTTTTGTAGGTAATAAGAGAAAAAGCACAGTTCTTTTTACCTACTAGGATAAATATGTGTAAAAATTAGGGGGTAATTCTTTAGATAGTATTACAATTTGCTATCAAAAATTAGCATGATGTTATCAAAAATTAACTCAGAGTATCCCATGAATGTCCTTTGAAGCGGACATGGAATGTGATAAACTATTAGAAGTATGAGAGATTCCAATGAAAAAGGAATTCATTAATAGCAGAAAGGGAACCCGCCTATGGCACTTCAGATTATTAGCGGCGGAAGCGGCAGTGGAAAAAGTAAATATGTATGTGATCGGGTGCTTAATGAGAGCAACGAGAATCCAAAGAAGAACTATTTTGTGATTGTGCCGGACCAGTTTACCATGCAGACACAAATGGATTTTGTGACCGCAAGTGATAAGGGCGGTATTATGAATATTGATATCTTAAGCTTCAGTCGTCTTGCCCACCGCATTTTTGAAGAGACAGGAGGTCATCGCAAGCCTGTACTTGATGATACGGGCAAGAGCCTAGTCATTAGGAAGATTGCCGGGGATATTAAGGATAAAGTTCCGGTTATCGGAAGCAATTTGAATAAGCAAGGCTATGTGCATGAAGTGAAGTCTGCTATTTCTGAGTTCATGCAGTACGGCATCGGACAGAATGAACTAGATGAGATGATAGAGTATGCAAAAAGCAGAGGAGCTCTTCATTATAAATTAAAGGACTTGCAGGTGTTGTATCAGGCATTTCGTGAGTACATCAAAGATAACTATATTACTACAGAAGAGTCTATGGATATTCTGGCAGCTGAGTTATACAAATCCAAGTTGATTCAGGGAAGTGTGGTGGTATTTGACGGATTTACCGGATTTACTCCGATTCAGGAAAAAGTAATCGGTGTGTTGATGAAATTATGTGAACAGGTAATTATTACGGTTACCATGGACGGAGTGCGACTTGATGGGCAAACAGAGTATGTAGCCCAAGTACACAGCGACGATTTGTTTGCCTTTGCGGGTAAGACAGTAAATCGTTTGATCAAGCTTGCAAAGGAATATCAGACAGAAGTGTTGCCGATAGAGAATATAGAAACTAATTGGAGAGTTTCACAGAATGATGGGCTTGCCCATCTGGAGAAACATTTGTTCCGCTATCCGTTAGCGTCATGTGAGAACGGGGAACACTCCATTCGAATTTCTGCCCATAAGGATATGCAGCAGGAGGTGCGCCATCTTTGCAGACAGGTGCGCAAACTGTTAAACGAAACGGGCTGTGCATATCGTGATATTGCAGTAATCGCAGGCGATTTGGGTGCCTATGAGAGTGTAATCGAAGAAGAATTTATGCGGTATGAGATACCGTATTTTATGGATAAAACAAGAAGTATTTTGCTGAATCCGGTGATTGAGTATATCAAGGCGGCATTGTCCGTTCTGACCGAGAATTTCAGCTATGAGTCAGTGTTCCATTATTTAAGAAGCGGATTGGCTGATTTTAGTGCAGAAGAGATTGATGAGTTGGAAAATTATGTCCTGGAGATGGGCGTACGCGGAAAGAGTATGTGGACCCATGTATTTGCAGGACGTACTCTTGCCATGAAGAAAATGGATGCAAGAGAAGAAAAGGCAGCACTAGTAAGTTTATTGGCGCAGTCAGATACGCAGGAAGATGAGACGGCAACCACAACGGATGAGCCACTATCCACGATCGATATGCTAAATGCCTTGAATACCACAAGGGAGCGCCTGCTTACACAACTTGCTCCAATTTTGGAGGTGGGTAATTCTGCGGATATCTGTGTAAAAGATATGGTGGAGCGGTTATACCGTTTTGCAGTGACGAATCATGTAGAAGAAAAATTGCATGGCTATGCGGACTTTTTTGAGAAGAAAAAGGATGATGCCAGAGCCAGAGAATACAGACAGATTTACCGTCTGATTATGGAACTTTTAGAGCAGATTATGGAGTTGATCGGACAGGAAAGGATGAGTCTGCCTGAGTTTGCGGATATTTTGGATGCAGGATTTGCTGAAATAGAAGTGGGTATTATTCCAAGAAGCGTTGACAGGGTAATTGTGGGCGATATCGAGCGAACCCGTTTAAAACCGGTAAAATATTTGTTCTTTGTAGGTGTGAATGATGGATATATTCCGGCTAAGACGAACAAGGGTGGTATTATTTCCGATATTGATAGGGAGTTTTTGAAGGGAAGTAATCAGGATTTGGCACCGTCTCCGAGAGAGCAGATGTATATCCAGAAATATTATCTGTACTTAAATATGACAAAGCCTTCCAAGGGTCTGTACTTGTCCTATGCGGCTATGGATGGACAGGGAGGGGCATTACGCCCATCTTATTTGATTGGAATGATGAAGCAGTTATTCCCGGAATGTGATAGGGACGTTAATGTTTCTAATGACACCTTACCGATTGGTAATCTGCATGAAGCAAAAGAAGCCTTTTGTCTGCTTCTTAGAAAGTATGCGGAAAATAGCATCTCGGATAAGGAGCGTGAGCAGTTTATCCGCTTGATGCATCTACTCGGAAAAGAAGAGAGTGACAAGCTTTTATTGGGGCATTTGGTAGAGAATGCTTACCTCACGAATCGTGAGCGGAATATTTCGCAGGCAACAGCCGGACTTCTATACGGGGATACCATTTTATCCAGTATCAGCCGAATGGAAAAATACGCTTCCTGCGCGTATTCTTATTTCTTGCAGTATGGCCTGACTTTACAGGAACGGGAGTTGTATGGATTTGAGTCCAAGGACATGGGTACGATTTTCCATGGAGTATTGGAGCATTTCTCCAATAAGCTTTTGGAGAAGAATTACACTTGGACGGATTTACCGGAAGAAGAAAGAGAAGTTATGGTTAAGGAGTCCATGCAAGAGGTTTGCATGGAATATACGGATGCACTTTTGTATGACAATGCCCTCAACCGTTATACGATGAAAAATATGGAACACATCATGCAAAAATGTGTGTCCAATATTTCTTATCAGCTTACAAAAGGCCGTTTCATACCGAAGGAGTATGAGGTTTCCTTCCATGTAGTAGAGAATTTAAAAGATTTGGATGTTTCCTTAAGTGATAAAGACAAGATGCGATTGAGTGGGCGTATCGACCGAATGGATACTTGTGAAAAAGACGACAGGGTATTTGTTAAAATTGTGGATTACAAATCAGGCGATAAGAGCTTTGATTTGGCAGCGTTTTATCACGGAACACAACTGCAGCTTGTGGTGTATATGAATGAGGCATTGAAGCGTGCTGCCAAATTGCATCCGGGTAAAGAAGCTGTATCTGCAGCCATGCTCTATTATCATGTGGATGATCCGGTTGTAGAGGGTACAGTAAAGATGAGTCCTGAGGAAGTGAATGGCAAGGTGCGTGAAGCGTTGCGTATGAAGGGCGTTATCAATTCCGACGGGGATATTCTGGAGGCACTGGATACCACAAGGAGTGCTAAGTCTGACTGTGTAACATTGGATTATGACAGTAAGGGAGGACTGAAATCCACCACTAATGCACTTGACAGCGCGCAGATGAAGCTTTTATCGGATTATGCAAGCTATTCCTTAAAGGCAATGGGAGCAAGGATAAAAAAGGGTGAGATTCCAGTGAATCCGTATGCAAGCGGTAACACCGATTCCTGTACGTATTGTGCGTATAAGGATGTGTGTGGATTTGATGAGAAGATTCCGGGCTATTTAAAGAGGAATCTGAGCAAGGACAAAGACGTAGACTATCTGGAATTGATGAAAGAGGCAATGGAAGAAAAGCAGGTAAGATAGTGTCCGTATGGAATAAAGGAACAGACAAAGTAATGTCTGAACGGAGTAGATAATGGCAGTAGTATTTTCAGAAGAACAGAGTAATGTAATAAATTTGCGTGACCGCAATATATTGGTTTCCGCAGCGGCAGGAAGCGGAAAGACCACGGTTTTGGTAGAGCGAATCATACAGATGATTACGGATGAAACCAATCCTATAGATATCGATCATTTGTTGGTTGTGACCTTTACCAATGCGGCAGCGGCTTCCATGCGCGAAAAAATCAGCAATGCCATTGCAAAGAAATTAGAGAACGAATACAGTGACCATCTGCAAAGACAGGCCACATTGATTCATCATGCCCAGATTACTACCATTGACAGCTTCTGTCTTTTTATTTTACAGAACAATTTTAACGACATCGGATTGGAGCCGGGCTTCCGTGTGGCGGATCAGGGCGAAATCCGTCTGTTAAAAGAAGATGTGATGGACCGTCTTT
>JAZSEL010000125.1:0-4581 GCA_045531685.1 Lachnospiraceae bacterium
GAAGAAACTGACACAAGACTCTTAATAAAAAATAAGGAAATAAAAAGATGAAAAAACAGATTGTATTTTTATTGCTCATGTCATGCTTTTTAAAATTACACGCACATAATTTTATTAATATTTTGAGTACAGATACTCACACTGTTTTTTTGAGTGGCAATGGAAAAATCTATTCGAGTGGCTTAAATTTTTATGGACAATTGGGGGTAGGATATACATCTGATTATGAAAACTTCTCTGAGGTTGAATGTAATGCATATTTTGTCTCCATAGCGGTAGGAGAAGCTCATAATCTTGCATTGGATTCCAACGGATTTCTGTGGGGATGGGGAAGTAACGTGTATTATCAGTTATCTCGCAATATAAAAAGTGATAACGAAAGACTCAATATAAGTACATCTCCTGTAAAACTCAGTAATGAAAAATGGTTAAAGATTTATGCTTCGGGAAATTTGTCATTTGGAATCAAAGAGGACGGAACCTTATGGGGATGGGGAAAAACCAGTCATGTTGAGACTGGACAATGGAGAGGGGTAATGAACCAGATTAATCATCCAAATAATCTTCAATGGAAGGAGATTTCATTACATTATGATTACTTTGTTGCCACGGACATTCAGGGGGATTTATGGACTTGGGGATGTATAAATCAAGAGGGTGGATATTCTTTTTTTGATTATTATAGAAAGGAAAAAAGTTCATATTATGAGGTAAATAAATTATTAAATATAAAGGATGTAGATAAGGTGCAAATTTCTCAATACAATATTTCTCAAACTGCTAACCATAAAATCAATATCTATGGATATTCTGTAGCGAAGCCCCAAAATATATACAGAGATTTTGTTTATGATATAAGCGATTCAAATAGAAGTTCATACAGAAGTTTTTATTACAAACAAGAAGAAAAAAGCAGAGAAGGAGACAAGGTTTATACTGGTTATTTTATTAATGAACAAAGTGTGATGCACACAATAATCAGTTGGGGTAATCCCTCAGTGGCTATAAAAAAATTATGTTATACACTGATTGTAAGGAAGGATAAAATTATTCTGTGGACAAATGGGGAACGATTTATCATTGATAAAAATAATATAAGGAATATATGGACTTCTAATGTAATTTTTTTAGAGGATACCAATAATAAAATCTATATAATTGGCTATAATGACTACAATAGACTCGGCATAAATAAACCCGAAGAAGAATTTCTCTATTGTGAACCATTTGTCTTTTTAAAAGAGGAGTTTTGATTCCTGCTATGCATTGGGGCTTAGACCTTCAAAATGATTGGACTCCAGCATTTTCTACCGACAAAGATAGAGATGAGGGTTTGACAATATCAGTCAACGATGTCTGGGGGTATACAATCCATGTAAAAGATTATGTGTTGTTGTCTGGAGGCAAATTCTCATGTGTATTGTCTTTTTCAATGTTTGATCATTTTGGACTAAATGCGGAAGATCTTCGGAAGGGTGTTATATTTAAGGATTTTCTGGCACAAACAGCAAAGAGGGTGCTGGCAGGTTTTCGATCATGGTTCTTTTTGCAGCATTATACGGGGTTTAAAGGGAAATACAAACCCTTTATAATCAGAATGAATTTTGAAGAAGAATTTACAGGACAATTGTAATGAAAATACTCAAGCTCATCATATCTGTTCTGATTGTTCTCTTTATCGGATTTATTGTCACTGCCCCTGCCTGGTTTCCCAAGGGGCTGTTTTTTGTTCATGACCTGCTGAACAGGGTTCCTGCTCAAAGATTCTATATATTAAACAGTGAAAGTATTGATGGGATAAAAGTTTGGGAATTAAAGAATCTTAATAAAAAAAAATCTTCCTATTTCGTCATGTCATATATGATGAATAAGAAACCTGAAACAAGGGAAAAAACAACAACATTATGCAAGGAATTAATAGAAAAACAACGATTGGTAATCAAAAAAAAACAGGAGGAATATCCTGATACAGAAATCATAAAAATAAATTTGTATCTGGAATCAGAGGAATTACCGAAGTATTATATTGAAACGTATCCATCCACTAGTTGGGCTCGTCGAGACATCATTGAGGATCATATAGATGAGCTAGTTGCTTCAATTCAGATGAATTTAAATTATGAGATTACTGATATACGTGTTTTTCAATGAGTATAAAACCAGCTGCAAGGCGTTTGTGACTCATGCAACTCATGAAGAGCCAGTGGAGGTTGAAATTGAAGAATAAAAAGAAATTTCTCATTTATTTTTTTATTGTAATCCACCCCTTCTTTGTTTTCTTTTGCAAAACTTGTATTGAATTTGACATTGCATTCAACCGACCAGATCTTACATATAAAGGAGATAAGACAGTCCCTGAGGCAGATATAATTCATTTAGACAAAATAACCCTCAGAGATTTAAGAGAAGATTATTTTATTGAAAGCGGAGGGAAGCCAACTCATTATTCTAAATGCTATATAGTTAAAAAGAATAATCTTTCCCGGAAGAAGCTAAAAGCTGAGCTAATAGAATATTGCAAAGATTATTATGAGAAAAACAACACTTATGACCAGATTGCATTCATATTCTATGAAGAAGATGGGAGAATGCCGTGGTTCTGGAATGATGATGGCTATTTTCCCGATTTGGAATACAATTCGGGTCTCATACTAGGAAGATGTTTCGTTAGCAAAGAATGGATAGATTTTGATGAAGGTGATGCATGGTAAGACTACGCGCACCACGAAGGGGCAATGGAGGTGGAAATTGAAGGAAATGAATGACAAGGATGACTTGAAGCTCAGGCTCCTGCTTATTTTTGCCATGCTGCTTCCCTTCTTTATTTTATTTTATCTGGCGTACCGTCCAGATCTCCGGTATAATGGAGACCGAACGGTGAATGAACAAGATATCATTCGTCTTGAGTGGGTAACGCTAAGGGACTTGCGGATGGATGAGTCTAGGGAGTATGAAGACGATGGAATAAAATTATTGAGAAAATCGTATATTGTAAAAAAGAATTTTTTATCTACGGAAAAACTGCATAAGGAATTATCCTCATTTTGTTATGATTATTATGATAATCAAAGTGAATTTGATGAGATTGACTTTGATTTCTACAGAGAGTGTCCAGAAATGCCATGGTTCTGGAATAATGATGGCTATTTCTACGATTTGGAAACAAACTGGGATAATTTAGTAGCTGTATACGGAATTGGAAAAGAAGGACTGGCATTTCGGGTAAGAAAAACATTTTTCAGCAAAGAAATCTTTGGGCGATCTCCGCCGCTGTACCAGACCGAGGAGGAAAGAGAATGAAAAGGTTCAGTATCTTGTTTTTGATTGTTTTGGTGATGGGGATATCCCCTGCTTTTGCTGAAAACAACTTGGATGAGACTTCAAGACGGGAGATTGAGAGTGTATTGGAGGAATCAATTTTTCAGGACAAAAACAAGGAGGAGGCACAGAATGTGGATATGAAAACTAGGGTATATGTGGAAATGTATGATGACAAAGGAACAGAGTACATGGAGTGGGTTCCCCTCCAGTTGGATGTTGCGTGGCTTTTGGATAACAAGCCCGACAAGATTTTAGCTGCATTCAGATGGACTGACAGTGAAGGGACTCAATGGGCAGTTACCTACAATAAAACGAATTTCTGGCTCACAAAGTTCCCTCCTGCAGGCTATCCATTCAAGTTGAATGCGGGATACCGGCTTGATGGCACTTTGTATGCCACCTGCAGAAAGCGGTACATAGGCAGGCAAAAGTCTTGGCATGAAGGAGTACGCCGTGAATACGACACTGAAGGCAATGTTATAAAAGAGGTGGACAAGGACGAGCCCTTTCGCGGATATTCATGGGAACAACTGAAGCATTTCTTGGAGGTAGAATGCAATCTTGATATACTAGCCAACGACACCATGTATGATCGGCCTCTGGTAACGATAGAGAGGCGTGTATTCTATGATTCTGATTATTGGACAGATGAATACGGAATGGAAAAGGAGGTAAATCGTGAAACTGGCAGAGGAGTATGGGAAGTGAGCTGGATTTCTTATGAACACCGGGGACACATGCAACTTCATATCGATGGTGTTGATGGAGATATTCTAAGATATGAACCTATACGGAAGGGCTATGCCGATGATTGAAGCAGCAAAGAGATCCCTATCGACAGTGAAGAACTAAAGGTGACCGACATCTTCATTGGCACTGCTTGTATGTTCATAAAATAAAGGAAGGTGGTATGGATTATTACAGCGGGTTTGTGTTTTATTTGGATGAGGGCAATCAAAAGTGGAAGGAGTATTACGACTCATTGGGAAAAAAGTCATTTGGAGTCTTTTCAGCCGCACAATATTTTACAAAGAAATTGAGGAACATGGCAGGTGAAAGAATTGACAGGGTGTTGCAGGAGGATTCGACGGTCATGTCCTCCTTGTCAGACAATAGCCTGGAATTATGTAAAAAGGCCATTAAGGGTTGGGATGGCGCGCACAACGATTTATTGCAGCAAGGATTTCAGGACAATGGGTGATTTAGATGATTCGTTACATCATTTGCAATAAATCTGTAGATACTATGCAATTTATAACT
>JAZSEL010000024.1:0-2113 GCA_045531685.1 Lachnospiraceae bacterium
GACAAAGTGCAACCACAAGTGCATTAATAACACTGAGCGGTGCCACAAGCGAATCAACAATCGAAACCATATCACTTCTTGCAAACAGATTGCATGAGGAATACAAGCACATTGGTGAATGCACATTATCCGTAATCGAAATCACTTTCGCGTTGCGGTCTGTTGCAAATTCCATAGCCTTTAAAGTACGCATCGAATAACGAGGGAAACTGATACCGATAACCGCATCCTTTTCATCAATACGGATCATCTGCTCAAACATCTCACTTACACTTGTAGAACGCAAAAGCACCACATCCCCGCGAATCATATTCAAATAGAAAGAAAGAAAATCCGCCAAAGGCTCACAGCTTCTGATACCCACAATATATATCGTCTTTGCTTCCAAAATAACATTAACCGCCGCTTCAAAAGCAATCGGGTCCATGGACTGCAAGGTGTCCGATATTTTTTCCATATCCGAAGTCAGCACCGAACGCAATAACTCCGTCTGACTGCTCTTGCCATATTTGGAGCTTACCTTCTGTACCACATTTAATTTATTCTTAACCCACTCCGCCAATTTCTTCTGAAACTCCGGATATCCGTCATATCCCAGTCCCGATGCAAAACGGACTACCGTGGATTCACTGATTGACAATTTTTCCCCAATCTTAGCCGCCGTCATAAAAACCGCCTGGTCATAATCTTCCTTGATAAAGCGGGCAATTGCTTTATGGCTCTTGCTCATCTTCGGAAATTTCTCATCTATTATCTGTATTACATCCTTTTCCAGTTCCATTGTTTCCTCACTTCTGTTCTAACACAAACTTGTCCTTTTCTATCTTTTGTCCAAATGCAGAATCCCTCTTATTTAAATGATTGATATGCATCAATTAAAAGTTTAATCGTTTCTGTATCATTCAAATCATAGTCACCTGTAATTGCCATACAGGCAGCCCCATGAACAAAAATCCACAACTTAGTAAACAAATCTCCCGCATTACGGCAGGCATCCTGCTTCGCCTTTTCAAATTCCGCTACTACAATTCCCTTCTCTCCGTTTAAAATCTCATAAGTACTCTTGCCATAGGAACGTTCGGGCATAAAAAGAAAACGGAACATATTTTTCTCTTCCTGAGCAAAGCGGATATATGCATACGCCAAATTAACAAAAGGCTCCTTCTGTTCCTTCGGAAAACGGTCATAATAAAAAGCAAAATACGAACATGACATACGGAATAGTTCCTGATACAGCACATCCATATTTTCATACTCCCTAAAAATCGGCTGTGTGGAGCAGTTCGCCTTCTTTGCCAGCTTTCTTGCTGTCACATTCTCAATTCCTTCCTGCTTTAACATCTGGAAAGCAGTATTCACAATAACATCCCTTTTAATTGTAATCGTTCTTGCCATAAGTCTTCTCTTTTCGTAAAAATCCATATGTATCCCACTGCCAATATATTGTGATAATACATATACATAACAGCTACTTTTTTATAGTATCATAGGAATGGCAAATTCGCAAACATGTGTTATTTATTCTCATAAAAAAGGGTTGCACTCTCGTGCAACCCTTATATTTAAGTCAGATAATTAAACCGGATATGCTCCGTTCTTTGTATCTGCCTGTGTCATATCAACTTTTTCCTGCTGAGCCTGACGATATTTGAAGAAGTCAGTAGCAACCTGTGGGAATAAAGCGTAAGATAATACGTCTTCATCCTGCTGCTTCCATTCTCTCATTTCAGCTTCTAACTTATCCATTTCGTTTTCGATTAAGTCAGCCGGACGGCAGGTGATTCTTTCTTCACCCGGGATAACCTTGTCAATAACTTCCTGGCTCATTGGCTTAACTGTCTGACCATATTCACCACGAAGAACTGCCTTAGTTTCCTTTGTAGCCATCTTGTATCTTTCACCCATAAGTACGTTGAATACAGCCTGTGTACCAACGATCTGTGAAGAAGGTGTAACAAGTGGTGGCTCACCAAGATCTTTACGAACTTCAGGGATTTCTTTTAATACATCATAATATCTGTCTTCTGCGTTCTGCTCTTTTAACTGGCTAACCATGTTAGAAAGCATTCCACCAGGTACCTGATATAATAATGTCTTAATATCAACACCCATA
>JAZSEL010000156.1:0-13616 GCA_045531685.1 Lachnospiraceae bacterium
ACATCTAAAAATAGTTTTTGAATGTCCTGTTTGCGGTATTGTGGATGTATACCCAAAAAATCAATACAACTTGGATTATCAGAAAAAGCCATCGCACCAACTAAAATACCGCCATCTTTTAATACAAGAGCATGTTTTTCCTCTATATGCCTTGTTATCTCATTCAAATAGTCTTCTTCATTCATAACTGGATACCCGTCAATCACTAATCGCATCAAATCCATCCAAATCGGGATATCACTTTTTTCAGCAAAACAAATATCATCCTTTTTAAATTCTTTATTAACTATATTTCTATGCAATGTAAATCTCAACTGTAATGGATAGAACTCACGATTTTCTCGATACTGTGCAGGTGGAATTTTATACATCGACTTAAATGCTGAAGAAAATGCTTGCTGACTTTCATAACCGCAAATAAAAGCGATTTCAATAATCGGTCTATCTGAAAAAACCAATAATTTCGCCGCTTCAGTTAACTGCCGGCGTCCAACATAGTCATGAATCGTCATACCTACTGTATCTGAAAACAAGCGATGCAAATGGTATTTTGAATAGTAGACTGCTTCAGAAATTTTCTCCAAATCCAACTTGTTACTAAGATTGTTTTCAATGTAGTCAATAACTTTTTCAATATTAACAATATTGCCGTTCACTATCTATTACCTCCTTTCGTAGAAGGATTATAGCAAAACAAAAAATTCTTGTTTTAATATTTCTTGCTATTCATAATCAATTATATTTTTTGATAATATTTTCCATTTATATTCACACTTACAACTTCAAAGTTTCCGTCCCTTAAAAGGGAGCCATTGTTCTTTTCTAAATCAATCCTCAAAAACAATTTTATGCAATAGACATCTATCCCCTTCATCATCAATTATATCGCCTACACTTTTAAATCCTGCATTCTGATAACATTTTATCGCGCGTACGTTTTCAACTTCTGGATCAATAAAAAGTTCTTTTACCCACGGATGATTTTGATGAATAATCTGTATCATCTGTTTTAAGGCTTCTGTACCATAACCGTTGTTTCTTTCCTTTAGAACTCCAATCCACATATCCAGACCAATCGATTTTTCATCATGTAAATAATACTGTATAAAACCTATCGGTTCATTATCTCTTAAAATAAAATATGGAAAAACATCTGTCAAACTCTTCACTCTGGAACCATATTTTTCAATAATGCGTTCAAGTGATGGCACTTCTCCCCCTTCATCGCACCAAACCCATTTCTGTAGTTCAGGTTCTAAGAACCAGTTTCTCATTGCCACATAATCTTCCATTGTATCTTCCATTAATCTCAATGTTATCATATTGCATCTCCATCAACTTAGAATTTGTGTCTCTGTAATTATTAACGTATTTTATTTTGTTAAATCAACTCCTTATTGACACCAATCCATAATAATTTGAAAGTCTTCTGCATGAAGACCATGTACATTATCTTCATAAGATACAAATTTGTATTCTTTTTTTGATGTTTCTAAAGCATTTACCATTTTCTCTGCTTGCTTATAAGAAACTTTTTCATCTAATTTACTATGTATAATTAATATAGGACATTTTATTTCATCAGCCCACAAAGTAGCAGAGCGTTTTTTATATGCTTCTGGATTGCTTTTAGGTGTTTCTCTGATTAGTTCAATAAAAACTTTCTGCATATCCTTTCGTTCTTCATAAGACATAAAAGAATCTGCTAATCCCGATATAGCAATAGCTTTTTTTATCCTGCTATCTTCACGAACAGCCATATACTCCTCTATACTGAGTCGCAAAAATTATCTTCCCTGAAGTTTCTGCTAAATATGCAAAAATATCACTATTATAATAGTTAATTAATCTTGTACCTATCCAAATTAATATTGTGTCTTCTTGCGATAGCCAGCAATTGCTCCGGGGTGGCATTATGTGCATTAACGCAATTGCCCACTTGAGCATGAGTTCCGGTTATGAGTCCGGTTATAAATTCCCTTGAAACCAATTTCTTTCTCAATTTTTCGTAGTCGATATTCATGTCAGTTTCTTTCATCATGTCTTCCCCTTCCTTAATTTAAATATATATGTATATTACTAAGCCTTATATTAAGTTGCTTGATGTTTTGAGTATAAATTCAAGGTTCCTAATATCAATATATTCAAACTTCTATTCTTATTCCTTCCACTGCAAATGATGAAGTTCCCCTTCCATCTTCATCTGTGCAAAATCATTCTGTCTTAATGCCTCATATAAAATAACGGATACAGAATTGGATAAATTAAGTGATCTAATCTCATCCAACATCGGAATTCTTACACAAGTCTCCTCATAGTCCACCAGAATTTCTTCCGGAATTCCGGCACTTTCTTTTCCAAACATAATATAATCATCTGGACCATACTCTACTTCAGAGTACACATGCTTAGCCTTAGTTGTTGCCATCCAAATTTTAGCATTCGGATTCTTAGCAAGAAAATCTTCAAAGTTAATGTATCTTCTTACATCCAGCTTGTCCCAATAGTCCATTCCCGCACGCTTTAGGTCTTTTTCATTTAAGCGGAAACCAAGTGGCTCAATTAAATGTAATGTTGTACCCGTTGCCACACAAGTTCTTCCAATATTTCCTGTATTTGCCGGGATTTCCGGCTGATGAAGTACGATGTTCATATTATTTATTACCTCGTTTCCCCACTATTTTCTTAATTTCTATATTTAATCAGTGGTCCTTTGCTATCTCTTGCCGACCAAATTCTTCTTTCTTACTTTTTGTCGGGGCTTGATCTTTTCTATTCCCCGGTCATAATCATTTTTTCGCTATTTAGTCGGAAGTTTCTTTCAACTATATCCCGACCATTCTCAAATTCTTGCTATCTAGTCGGAAACTCTTACCCTTTATATCCCGACCAATACAATTCTTTTCTCATTTAGTCGGATACAATTAACAAGTCGTCCCCGACTAAACTTTCACTTCAACTATGAAGTCGGGAACTCTCATCAAATCAGACCCAACCAAACTTTCATTTCAATCACTTAGTCGGGAACTCCTAGCAAACTCCCCCCGACTAATTCTTCAATTCCCACATCTGGTCGGACAACTCCAACGAATCATACCCGACGCAACTAACAAATCCACCCTGTGGTCGGATTTTCAGTTCTTATCCTAATATGGCTGATACAGCATGTGCCATATCAGCCATCATTATCATTTATTAATTACTTGTTCTGCTCTTTACGAAGTCCTTCCACAAATTCAGCCAATCTTCCGATAGCAACCTTCAGATTGTCAATGCTGTATGCGTAAGAAATACGAAGGAATCCTTCTCCGGAATCACCAAATGCGGTACCCGGTACAACGGCTACTTTGTATTCCTTCAAGAATCGGGTTGCAAACTCATCACTTGTCATACCGAATTCTTTGATGCACGGAAATACATAGAATGCACCAAACGGTTCAAAGCATGGGAGTCCCATTTCTTTAAATGCATGCATTAAGTAGCGTCTTCTCTGGTTATAGGATTCACACATCTGTGCCACATCCTCATCTCCGTCACGGAGTGCCGCTACTGCCGCATACTGGCTTGTAGTCGGTGCACACATGATTGCAAACTGGTGAATCTTTGTCATCTGTTCAATAATCTTAGCAGGACCACATGCATAACCAAGTCTCCAACCTGTCATGGCAAACGCCTTGGAGAAACCGTTGATTAAAATGGTTCTTTCCTGCATTCCCGGTAAGGAAGCTATGGATACATGCTTTCCTTTGTAGGTAAGTTCGGAATAAATCTCATCGGAAAGTACAAAAATGTCCTTTTCTAAGATAACTTCCGCAATGGCTTCTAAATCTTCTCTTTCCATAATGGCACCAGTAGGGTTATTCGGGAAAGGAAGAATTAAAATCTTTGTCTTATCAGTAATGGCATCACGAAGCTCCTGCGCTGTTAAACGGAATTCATTTTCAGCCTTAAGGTCGATAATTACAGGCTTTGCTCCTGCCAAAATCGCACATGGTTCATAAGACACATAACTCGGCTGAGGAATCAACACTTCCTCCCCCGGATTAATCATAGCACGAAGGGCCATATCAATGGCTTCTGAACCACCTACGGTAACCAAAGTTTCCTTTGCTGCATCGTATGACACATTGTATTTTCTTTTTAAATATGTACAAATTTCTTTTCTTAAATCCATTAAACCGGCATTGGATGTATAGAAGGTACGTCCTTTTTCCAAAGAATAAATACCCTCATCACGGATATGCCAAGGTGTATCAAAGTCCGGCTCACCTACACCAAGTGAAATAGCATCCGGCATCTCGCTGACCACATCAAAAAACTTACGGATTCCGGATGGCTTAATATCAACAACTTTATCTGCTAACGGGTTTCTCATGGCATTATCTTCTCTCTTGTATCTTCATACTTTTTAGCTAAAACCGTACCGTGGTCCTTGTACTTCTTTAATACAAAATGAGTTGCTGTACTTAATACACTGTCCAATGTAGAAAGCTTGTCGGATACGAAAGAAGAAATCTCTTTCAAAGATTTGCCTTCTAAAGAGATTAAAAGGTCGTATCCACCGGAAATCAAATATACTGCGTTTACTTCCGGATATTTGTAAATACGTTCTGCAATATTATCAAATCCCTGACCTCTCTGTGGAGTAACACGAACTTCGATTAATGCAGACACCTGATCTAAGGAAGTCTTCTCCCAGTCAATTAATGTATGGTATCCGCAAATAATACCTTCTTCTTCCATTTTCTTTACTTCGTTTGCTACATCAATTTCATCATAACCTAAGATAATAGCCAGTTCTTTTAAATCAATCCGGCTGTTCTTTTCAATAATCTGTAAAATCTTCTCTCTCATATTCGGTCCTTTCTGAATCATTCAATATTCTAGGAAAAATGTTTCTTTGAAACATTTTTCTGACATGAAACATAGCAATTCTTAGTCTGCGTTCTTTGCAGACTTAGTGTTGCTTTTCATGTTTTATTTATCTTGGCGGCTCTAAAAATCTCTTTTCATCATCATTGATGATGACTTTCTCATTGCCGTCCGTAGTGGTACCGATTACCTCTGCAAAAATCCCTTCCGCTGCCAGTGCTTCCACTAACGCCCGGCCTTCGCTTGTTACCATGAGTAACGCTCCGTCTGAACGGATCTCGTAAGGATTATAGCCGAAAAACTCGCAAACTTCCACAGTTTCCTGCTTAATCGGTATTTTCTTTATATCAACTTGTAGTCCAACACCAAACCGCTCACCCAGTTCCCAAAGGGCACCAAAGATTCCACCTCCGGCAACATCGTGCATTGCGGTGACGCCGGACTTAATGGCGGTGGCAGCCTCCGGAATAATGGAATAATACTGTTCCAGATTCTGTGCTGATTTAATGAAAAATAATGGGTATCGGGTCAATAACTCTTCTTCTCTTTCCTGTGCAAGACGGGAAGACTCACTGATTCCAATCCATTTTGTCATAACGATTTCCTGACCCGGTGTAACTTCCGTACCATTACTGCGGGCGGTTGCTTTTTCCGCTTTCTCATTTGTTACGGAAACGGTCTGTTTCCATCCCAACGCCGTAACAGAAACTATCGGTGTCGTAATCTCAGGAAGAACTTCTGTATGCCCTCCACTAATGGTTACTTTCAACGTTTCTGCAGTCTCACAAGCCGCTTCCATGATTCTCTTAAGTGCAATTTCACGGTAGCGCTCCGGAAGCATAATATGTAACTGCACGGCAAACGGAACTGCACCACCGGCCGCCAAATTGTTGGTGGCACGCATAATGGCGTGGGCCGCAACCCTCGGACTTTTCTCCCCGGATACGGACGCAGTTGCTACTGCAAGCTCTGCCTTTTCCGTGGATTTTCCGCTATTTACCGCTTCTATTTTTGAAAAAAAGGCGCAGTCTGCCCCTACAGCTGCGCCTCTACATTCTACATCATTATTTGGTTGTAAATACTTTAATACCGAACGCTTTAAAATCGGTTCGGATACTTTTCCTATTTTCATAACCAAATATCCTTACATTACTACTCTTTTGTCAGCTTACTTCTTTGAAGCTCTTAAATCTCCGGTGCTACTTCCGCCACCGGTGCAGATGCCTCAACTCCCGGTTCCGGAGCCGGTGCTGCCTGCGCTGCCAGTGCTCCTGCTACCGCACATACATGGTCAATGCTTCCTGTAGCAATAGCCGCCTGGAGCTGATTGTACGCATCCGGATTACCCGTTGCCACACCTACGGAAACGGTTCTTGGCACCATCTTGTAGGTACTCTTATTTACTACCTCGCGACTTACTTCTACATCGTTTTCATAGGTTACTTTTACCAACCGTGTCTTATAGCCTACGTGGGCTGCCTGAATCTTGGTATAACCAATTGGTTGGTCTGCTACCTGAATAATGTTCTCCGTAGTCGGCTGAATGGTCTCCAACACTTCACTGACATATTCCACCCTACGGCCTGCACTTCTTGTCTCTACACCATAGATATTGAAAGTTACCAATCTCTCCGGTGTTGCAATTCCCTCTACATAGATTGGGAAATCCGTATTATTGGTAAAACAGAAATCCTTACCGGCAGACTCAGCAATTGCCGCATCTGCTGAAAGAGGAACATATGCTACACTCATGGAATGATTGCTACGCTGTGATACCTCTAACTCTGCTTTTAAGACTGCATTATATAATGTAGTCGATACCTGACAAATACCACCACCAAGACTATCCACAACCAAACCATTCAAATAGGAACCTGCCATCTGATATCCGTTGGCTACGCTAAACGGTGTTACCAGCTCCAAGGTAGAAAGGGTCTCCCCCGGATATAATGTTACCCCATTCAGAAGTCGGGTTCCGTTCTCCACATTGGCAACTCGTGCCGCTGCAGATGTCGTATAAGAAGTCGTATAACTTCCTAATACATCCTTAACCTTAGAAAGCTCTGCTACTGAACCCTTTGGCTCTTCAACTTCGATAGGGAGTGTCAGTGCAGTCTCTTTTCCATTCCACTGATACATAATGTAATCGTAAATAGTAGAAGTCGCCTTTGCACTGTCAATATACAGACCTTCCTGTCCTTCTACGATGGTAAATGCACCACCACTTCTTTTCAGTTCAAAATCAACAGCCGCCTGATTGTAATCCATACATTTTTCTTCGACAAGCTGCTGAATCATATTCTTATCATAAGAGTATGTAGTATTTACCACATAATTTTCGCGCTCCAAATCCTTTCTGAATTTGTAACGCTCAATAATATTTCCAACTTTTCCCAGCTCAGAAACTTCATCTATAATCTCCGGATTACTCCATGTAATTCCCAAGTCCGCCGGTGTAATCACCACTTCGTTGTCATTTACACATTTTAATGTGATTGGTGTAGCTGCTTTTGCACTAACCATCTCATTCACTGCAGCTTTAGCTTCTGCCGCTGTCATACCGGACACATCAATTCCGTCTACATAAATACCGGTTAAGATGCGGTCCTCTCCTTTGGCCTGCACCTGTATTCCACTGCCAAAGATACTGAAAAATACGGCAACTGCAAATAACGTTCCCAGTAATTTTTTCATTCATTTTCTCCTCTATTACAAAAAACAAACACCATGTTCCCTGTCCCATCCCTGTGTATCAACACTTCACAAGGCCGGTTCTTAGGTTTATAATAAATAAGGCACAACCATGGTCAAAATCATGGTTAAAACAACAACCAGAATGATAACGGAAGAAACCACCTTACGTGTCTTTTTGTTGTTCATATTAAACATATTCATCACCTTACTTTCATACAAAATCAACAAAGCACCATCAATACTACTGAAAGGATATTATACTATGAAATTCCCCATTTTGGCAAGTTTTCTGGTCTTTATTGTCATCGTAGCAATTTTTAACAAAAGAACCACTAATATCCACAAAAAACGCAACGAAGAATACTGGGAGCGGGAACGCAAGTCCAATTTTGTAAGAAAAAAGTCTTTGGATGATTTGGACTATATCTCCATTCCCTTTTCTTCCTTCCCGATGGCTATTGCAGCGGAGGATGAAACCATTGCCTCTTGCCATAAAGAACTGGAATCCCTTCGGGACGAAAAAATCGTCAATTTTACCGGATACAGCAATACGGATTTAAAATTGGAATATGGTACCGCTAACATTAACGTCTTATCCCAGTATGACCAGAATTACACCTTATTTGTGCGTACTCTCCATTCCTGGGGAAGCCGTTTACATGAACTGGGATATAAGGATGAGGCACTTACCGTTTTGGAATATGCCATTGCTACCCGTACAGATATCAGTGGGACTTACTATCTGGCGGCGTCCATTTACCATGAAAAAAGTCAGCCTGATAAAATCAAGCATCTTCTCTTTGTGGCGGATACCTTACAATCAGCCATGAAGGGGCCTATCGTCCGTACTCTGAAAGAATCCTATCCAGATATCGGCTAGCCTCATTCTTGGTCAGGCATTCCACATTATACTCCGGAACTATTTTATGCTGTTCCTGCATCCGATATAACCGTTCTTTTTGGGCCTTGGTCGCAGGGCCCTCTTTTTTTATCTTATAAACCAGTTGATACGGCTGAAAAATCTTATTCTTTGATGTGGTCTCATCCTTGGCATCCCCAAATTCTTCCCAAAGCTTTTGATAAAGCAAAGCAGTTGCTCTGGCATCTTCTTCTGCCTTATGGGCATCCAACGGAATCCCGTAATAACTACATAGCGCACCCAGACTACGGCTTTCCAAACCGGTCAGAAAGGTTCTTGCAATCTTTAAGGTATCGATTCCTTTTTTCTCAAAACCCCTTTCCTTTATCCATTTGGTGCTCATGCTGTTAAGAACACTTCTCTTTAAAAAGGCAAAATCAAAGGAAATATGATGCGCCATTAACACATCCTCACCAATAAATTCAAGCACTTCCTCACATACATCCGCAAACTGTGGTGCATCTTTTACCATCTCACCCGTTATTCCCGTAAGCTCCGTAATCCTCTCCGGAACGACCCTGCCCGGATTCAGATATCTGTGGTATACGGCAACTTCCTTTCCCTCACGGAAACGGACTGCCGCTATTTCTATAATCCGGTCCTCTTTTGGCAAAAGACCCGTTGTTTCCAAATCTATGGACACAAAATCCTTAATCATTTCCCATGTAAGCAGACAATTTCTCTGCCATCCTTCCCATTTACTTCTTCGAACTCTTCTTTACTTTTTTTCCCGCACTTGGACACAATTCCTTTAAGAAACACTCCTCACAGCTTGGGGTCGGTGCCTTACAAATGGTTCTTCCCAGACGAATCAAATGTATATTGCAAAGTATCCAGTGGTCCTTAGGCAATTTTTTCATTAGGTCAAACTCAATCTTTACCGGATCTGTTTCCTTGGTAAAACCTAATTTGTTAGAAATTCTTTTTACATGAGTATCCACCACAATACTCGGTTCATGGAAAATATTTCCACGGATCACGTTGGCAGTTTTTCGCCCAACACCTGCTAGGGCGGTAAGGGATTCTATATCGGATGGAACTTCTCCGTCATACTTTTCCATCAATGTCTTACAACAAGCTATAATGTTCTTTGCCTTATTATGGTAAAATCCGGTAGAATGAATATCCTTCTCCAGCTCTTTTAAATCCGCGTCCGCAAAAGCCTGTACGCTCGGGAACTTTACAAATAAATCCTTAGTAACTATGTTTACCCTGGCATCTGTGCACTGGGCACTGAGCATGGTGGCAATAAGCAACTGCCACGCATTTTCATGGTTCAGATAACAAACATACTCTGTTCCGTATTCCTGATCTAGGGCGTCTAAAATCGCCATGATTTTCTTACTCGCCATGGTGCTTCCTCTTTCTGTCTAATACATATAAATGTACTTCTTCGGTTCCAACCCCGAATTCTCATCCGAATTTATAGTAACACATACCGGCAATCCTTTGTAATTACACTTCGCTCCTTGTAATCAAACAATACCGGCTGCGGCATCTTTAATCTGCGATTACCAATTTCCTTCACATCCGCAATTGTCCTATCCCATACCGGATAGCGGAAAAACTCCACATGGGTCATCTTTGCCATCTGCTTACTATCGTACATCTCGTATCCCGGTAAAACCAGCCGCTCCTCTTCTTCCTTTTGATAAAACTCACGTAAGTACGTCTTATATTCGGAATTATCCTTCGCAAAAGAAGGTGCTGTTTTCATATTTTCCCTAAGATAACAATCAAAGAGCAGATATTCCCGCGTTACCTCTGTCATCGTTTCCACTGTCTGTAAATCATACTTCCTTTTCAGGAAATATTCCCGCACAAGCTCCAGCAAATGTTCATAGTGGGCGATTCTCTTAGCTGCTGCCACCGGATATCCCTTGTATTCATAAAAACCTGCCAGATGCTCATATAACAAGAACGCGTCCTCAAATATACTTTCCAAAAAGCGGATGGTATGAGAAAACTGCCCGCTGTTATAGAACAGCTCCACCATTTCCTCTATTTTCTTTAAACGGATTACATCATCATAGGAGAGCCATTTGGTATACAACACCTCATAAGGTGGTGTCTTACGGTATCCTATGCCATATTCTTCTGCCTGTGCCTCCATAGCAGAACCCTTTAACACCTTCAAAAAGCCCAATTGAAGCTGCTCCGGCTCCATGGCATACACATCATTGAAGGACTTGTGGAACGACTCATAATCTTCGTAAGGAAGCCCTGCAATCAAATCCAAATGCTGATGAATATTCTTGCCAGCATTTACCCGCTCAACTGCATCCTTAAGTTTACATAAGTCCATGCTGCGATTGATTGCATGGATTGTTTCTTCATTTGTGGATTGAACACCAATCTCCAACTGCACAAGTCCTTCCCGCATGGAATTTAACAATGCAATCTCATCATCCCTTAACAAATCAGCTGATATCTCAAAATGAAAATTGGTAATTCCGTTATCATGCTCCTTAATAAATTTCCACACAGCCATGGCATGTTCATGCTTGGCGTTAAAGGTACGGTCAATAAATTTAACCTGCGGGACTTTATTGTCTAAAAAGAATTGCAATTCCTTTTCTACGATTCCCATACTGCGGAAGCGAAGCTGTTTATCAATGGATGACAAACAATACTTACAACGGAACGGACAACCGCGGCTACTCTCATAATAAATAATCCGATTTTCAAAATCCTTCAAATCGCTATACAAGAACGGAATCTCGTCCAGCGCAAGACATTCCCTCTCTGCCGTAAAACCGGATGGAAGATATAATCCGGCAATCTCTTCAAGAGCCATTGGGCTCGAGTTGCCATTCTTTATCTCTCCCACATGCCCATTTTCTCTAAAAAGATACCACTGTACTAATTCTACAAAAGTCTGCTCCCCTTCTCCAATCATAATTCCTGCCAGATATGGGAACTTTTGTAACAATTTATCCGGATGAAAGGACACCTCCGGTCCACCCAGCCATATCGGAAGCATCGGGCATACTTGATGAATATCCTCTATCAATTCCTGCACCATGGCAAAATTCCAGATATAGCAGGAAACTGCCAATACATCCGGCTTCTTTTTATAAATATCCGCCTCAATATCCGCAAGCTGCTGATTAATGGTATATTCCGCTATTTGTATATGTTCACGCAAGGATACTCCATTATCATCCGCAAACTTTCCTGCATATGCTGCTAAAGAATGAATTGCCGGATTGGAATGGATATACTTTGCATTTATTCCAACAAGTAAAATGTTCATGGACTTTCTCTCCTCGTTCTATACTGAGAGTATACTCCTGTAAAAGAATCACAGCAACATAAAATGGCGGGTAGAAAACCCGCCATTTTATTAATAAAAATTAGATATCCAACTGCCTATTATCCAAATCTGCCTGTGCTTTTTCCAAATCTTCGCGAATGGATATCTTCTGTGGACAAGCCGCTTCACATTTACCGCATTTGATACAATTCTTCGCCTGATGTGCCTCTCCGATTCCTTCTTCCCAATTCCATCTGACTACATTGTAGTTCTGGTATGCATAGTAAGTATTCCATGCTGCAAAACATCCCGGAATGTCTACGCCTGCCGGACATGGCATACAGTATTTGCATCCGGTACAGCCATTTCTTACGCGTGAATCCAATATTGCCTTTATTTCTGCAATTACTTCCTGCTCTTTATCGCTTAAAGGCTTAAAGTCAGCAAATGTCTTCAGATTATCTTCAACCTGCTCCATCGTACTCATTCCGCTCAAGATAACCTTTACATTCGGGAATGTTCCTACAAAACGGAGTGCAAAACTTGCCGGCGATGCCTCCTTATCAAGAGACGCAAATTTATCCATAATTTCCGGTGCAAAACTCGCAAGAGAACCACCCTTAACCGGTTCCATAATTACAAGCGGAATACCCTTTTCTTCTGCCAGCTTGTATCCCTTAACACCTGCCTGCTCGTCTACATCCATGTAATTGAGCTGAATCTGTGCAAAATCCCAGTCACGGTAATTAATTATTTCTTCAAACACTTCATAACTATCGTGGAATGAGAATCCCAAATACTTAATCTTACCTTCTGCCTTAAGCTGCTCCAGACGTTCCACACAGCCAATCTTTAACATCCTATCCCAATGACCTTTATTCACGGCATGCATCAGATAGAAATCAATGTAATCCGTCTGTAACTTACCAAGTTGCTCATTTAATAATTTATCCACATCCTCCAGGCTGTTTACTGCCCATAGCGGAAGCTTGGTTGCCAGATAAAATGAACTTCTGTCATACTTTTTAAGGATATTACCTACCACAATTTCACTCTGTCCATCATGATATGGATACGCAGTATCTATGTAATTCACACCTTCTGCAATGGCCTTATCCACCATTCTTTCTGCTTCCGGTTCGTCAATCTTGCCGTCTGCAGTAAGGGGAAATCTCATACATCCAAATCCTAAAAGGGATGTTTCAATTCCTAAATTGTCCAGTCTTCTCTTCTCCATAAAACGCCCTCCCAATTTGTTTTAATCAATAAACCTCTCTAAATCCATTATACCGAATATACGTCTTATGTCTAATTGATTTTGGTAAAACAGACAAGTTAAAAAACTAACTAATTACCTGCACTTTCATATACTTTTGTTCCCCATGTAAACACTCCGTAAGCAATTGCAAAAAATACAACCGCCAGAACACATTCCACTCCGATTGTCGCCATCGCACTTACTCCCGGTTTTAGGAAATAAGAAGCAGGAAGGTAGGCAACAAATGCAAACGGAATTACCCATGTAATGATAAAACGCACACTTCCCGCATAAATTTCGGATGGATATTTTGCAAAATCCGCAAGTTGGTAAGCCGTATATAATACCGGTCCGCTTACTTTAATCCAGAATGCAAAGGACGCAAAAAGAAGTTTAATTGCAGTATAGATAATTGCTCCCGCAAATATGGATACAAAAAACATTAGCATATGAGGTGTATCCATAATCACAACCCCATTTCCCAATGAAATTACAATAAGAATAGTTCCTACCAATAACTCTCCTAATGCATCCGGCTGTAATTTTTCAAAAATCACCTGTAAAAACAAATTCATAGGGCGGAGCATATACTGATCAAACTTTCCATTCACCACATA
>JAZSEL010000007.1:0-18499 GCA_045531685.1 Lachnospiraceae bacterium
GTTAGTTATTCCACAATTGTATAACAAAATAAGAAAAACCATACTGCCCGGCCTCCTCTCAGACAATTTCCCGGTGCGTTGGTGCTTTGTATAAAAAGTCTAAGATGTTCTAGGCATTATCTAAAATGTTCTTCCGGGGGACTGTGGGCGGTGCGGGGTGCGGGAAGGGGCTGGGGGAGAAGGGCTGGGGGAGAAGGGATAAAAGAGGGCGGCGGGAATGGAGAGGGAGGGGAATAAGAAAAAATGCGCAAAACAAAACCCGTGAAAGGGGAACTTTCACGGGTTCTGTTTGTGTAAAAGGGGAATTCTTCCGGAATTGCTAATTAGCAAGCTCAACTCTCGTTGAACTGTGTTTATTATAATGCATCTGGAACTGTAGGACTAGATGTATTTTGCTATTCGTTAACACAATATTGATTAAATTGATTTCGTTCTTTAGCAGAGCAAAGACAGGAGCAGTAAATTCCGTCTTCTCGGTATTCATAGTGGGAGACCACAGCGTTTTGGAATAGGGTGTTAAGGATATCACCACGGGATAACGGTAACAGGAAATTGCACGGTTTTGCGCTTCCGAATATTTTTTCGTAAAGCAGGGTTAACAGCGCATCCATACCGATATGTTCCTTGGCGGAAAGGTAAATCTTATCTCCATTGATGAACGGAAGTTTTTCACGAGGAAAAACTTTTTCTGCCTTGTTGTAGATGTAGAGGCAGGGAATGGTCTCGGCATGGAGTTCGCGTAAGGTGTCCCGGGTAACACGCAGATGGTCTTCGTGGTGTTCATCGGAAGCATCCACAACCTGTAAAATGACGTCTGCAAAGGTAACCTCCTCCAAAGTGGAGTGGAAGGCTTTTACAAGGGAGTGGGGAAGCTTGTTGATAAAGCCGACGGTGTCGGAAAGTAAAAAAGCAGGGTTGCCGTTGCCGGGTGTGATTTTGCGGATGGTAGTATCCAGGGTGGCAAAAAGCATATCCTTTTCCAATACCTTTTTGTCCTGATTGTCTTCAAAAGAGTCAATCATCCAGTTCATCATGGTGGATTTGCCGGCATTGGTATAGCCAACCAGAGCCACTTTAGGAATACCGGACTGCTCACGGCTGCTTCTGGTAACGGCACGTTCTCTTGCAACGGATTCCAGGCTTCGCTTTAATTCGGTAATGCGTTTTTCAATATGGCGGCGGTCCAATTCGATTTTGGTTTCACCGGCACCTTTGTTGCTCAGACTTCCGCTGGCGCCACCCTGACGGGAGAGGGAAGTATGAAGACCTACCAATCGCGGAAGCATGTATTGTAAGTTAGCAAGTTCTACCTGGAGCATGGCTTCCTTTGTACGGGCTCTTTCTTTAAAAATACGAAGGATAAGGGCAGTCCTGTCAAGGATGGTTACGTCCAGGTCGTCAGCCAGATTGCGCAATTGGATAGGGGACAGGGTTTCATCAAAAATGACGGTGTCCGCTTCGTGTATGGCAATGGCTTCTTTGATTTCTGAAATTTTACCGCTTCCGATATAGGTGGCGGTAATGGGAGAAGGAAGATTCTGGGTAAATATTCCGGCAACATCCATGTCGCATGCCTTTGTCAGTTCCTGAAGTTCTTCCATGGAGTGTTCGAACTCATCCGCAGAATATCCGGTATTAAGTCCAACCAAAAAAGCGAGACTTTTTTTGTTTGATTGTAATTCGTTCAAAGAGAGATTACCTCCTGTTTTCGTCTAGAGATAAGAAAGAAAATATGGTCTTTCTTCCGATAAAACCTACCATTCTCACAGCAATGATACCAATGAGAATGCCGATGCTGTCAATCAGGACATCATGGGAGCTTCCCACACGTCCGCTTACAAAAGTCTGATGGTATTCATCCAGACAGGCAAAACCAACGCAAAAGGCTCCGGCAAGAAGGGTTAAGGCAAATCCCCGTATGCGGTAAACATACAGAGGAAATGAAATACTTGCCGCAAGTAAAAAATACTCCGTTATATGGGCAGATTTGCGGACATAGGGATGAATTAAAGCAATTAATTCATTCAATGTCATATTATCATACCCTTTAAAGCACAATTTATTATAAACTAAAATAATGATTTTGCTGACTTCGTAGCTTAACGAACCGGATTCGCTTCCGGTCTGGGATGAAAAATTATAGATAAAATACATCATAATCAGTGCCGGAAGAAAAGACAATGGTTTTAGGATGTATCGTAAAAATTTTTTGGTAAATAATGTAAAAAATTCCATAAACTGCTCCTTTACTTTGTTTATGGGTATAATAAAGGTTGAAAGGAACCCTTTCAACCTCATTCATGGAATCTTAATTATTTTTAAGAAAATATGCAATGATTCGAAACAAAACATTCCGAATTGCATGGAAAACAGAGTAAACCGGTGCTATTTATCAAACAGGTCTTTCTGGCTTGCGATTTCTTCCGGAACCGGTTTGCCCGCATTCTGATATTTTAGTAATACCTGGTTAAGATGATGCAGGTATTGGGCCTTTTTGATTCGGTAGCGGTCAAGGTAATCAATGAACGCACCATTGCCCTTAAGGTTTTCGCAGATTTCTTTGGTAAACGGACAATACTGGAACAGAATGCCTCGGACTACCCTGTTAAGACGGCTGGAGCCGGTGGATTCATTCTGGACAAATACCATGTAATCGCGTACAAACATCTCTTTATAATTATTCTTACAACGCTTTAATAATTCCTTGATTTTTTCTTTGGCATCGAAGGAAAGATCCCTGTTTTTACTAAAGAACTGGGCATAACTACAGTAATCACTGGTAAGGGAATGGGATGCAAAATCATTCCAGCGGGCACCCATGGTACGTTTGCACATTTCCCAACGGAATTCGCCGGTCATACGGAAGAAGGTCTTGTCCACATTTTCCATATGAAGAGCAGAAATCATCATACGGCCCGGAGTGGTACGGTACATACCTTCAATTTCCTGCCAAAGAATACCCTTGGTACCGGCATTCGGCATAAGAATCACATCCGGACGGATATCAATCTGGACGGATTCGCGGATATTTGTCTTTGGATCTTCAAATAAAATCTCATGATAGAACGCCGAGTAATCAATGGAAGTAATTTTGTTAAAGGTATCCAGAATCTTACGCGGAGTCATAAGCAGGTCATCAAAGGATTTGAGAATGTTTTCTTCCAGTAAAATAGGGCAGTAAGAAAAGATTCGTCCAAAGGTAACTTTATTGACCTGTGGGAATACATTTTGCAATTCATACATAACTTTTCCCATATTGTCATCCAACATCTTGGTCTCGGTTTCTTTGTCAATTTTTCGCTCGCGTTTCAAGTTACGCACATAAGCCACATAATCCTGTTCAAATTCGTTACGGCTCGGCTGTTTGTTGCCCTGATAGATTTCCTGAATCCACTCATAGAAGGTGTAAATTCCCTGTTCTTTGAGGCCGTGATAGTTTTCTGTGATTTTGTACAGTTCTACGGCATTGTCAAATCCACACAGGTTAGGGTCCATATATCCGAAATTAAGGAACATCTTAATAATAGTCGGTACGGAACCGGTTTTGAGACTGACCTGTATGACCTCATTGTAAAGAAGGTAGAACATCTTGGTAAGCTGACGGCGGGTAAGGTCTGTTTCTTTGTCCGTAGCATTGCGGTCAGGAGCCTTGGCATAAACATCCAAAAGACGCTTGAACTCGTTTGCGGTTGTTTCTACCGTGTCGGCGTAATTTAAAATAGTGTCCACAGAGCAGTTTAACTCTTCGTGGATGGAAGCATCCTCCTTGGACATCGGATCTTTTTCCAATGCAGCGGCTGTCTTGTTGTTAAAGACATGGATTCTTTCGTCCAATAAGGCTTGGTCCATGGAAGACAGGGATGCCATTTTTTCAATCATATCGGTAATAGCGGCATCAATATGGGAAGACTTGGCGCCGTTATTTTGTGCACGGAAAAGAATATCACAATAAACATCAAATAAATCCAAATGGTCCTCATTTAACAGATAGTCCGAATAGGTCTTCTGAATATCGGAAAATTTATCGCATAACGTTAGCATCTGGTTAATATCTTCCCTGCTCTTGTTAAGGAAGCCATATACAAATTTGGCAGGGATGGTATACGTGGATTCGGCAAAAACCTTACGCATGGATGCATAGTATTCTTCTAAAAAGAAATCCGGAACGTCATCGGAATCCAATTGCTGGATATTATCCATAAACGGGAGATTCTTGGCAAACAGACCGATGTTATGACAAATCTCACGATACATAGAAATTACCCGGTCAATATAGCGGTAAAATTCGATACTTTCCTTATACGAGGTATAGCAGTCGCGGATAAGGAAAACAATATTGCGACAGAAGGAGAGGATAAAAAGTTTCTTTAAATCACTGTTCCGGTCGAGTAAGGATAAAAAGGATTCGGTATTTTCAAATTGATACGGAATCAGGGTACAGTCTTCCTCGGCAATGTATTCGCAGGTGTGGACAGGCATGGTAATGTCAAATATACCAACAATATCCCCCTTTTTTAACATAAGCCGGTGCCCACGGATTTGGGCGCTGACGCTGCCGGAAGCAATAATATAAAAGTAGTTATTGGCAGATCCCAATGAAATAATGGAACTTCCTGCTTCGAATTTGTCCATAAACAGTTTCCTCTCTCTGTTTTTTACCCATAATACATTGCTTATTGTAGCACATCTTGTCCATTTTTTACAGAAGAATACTGTACAATTTTGGAAAATATGATAAAATTAATAAAAGTTTACGACATATACGTCATATTATGTCGCAACTGGCAAAATAAGTACAAATGTATGATATGAAGGAGAAGTTATGGGAACAGAACAATTAACCCCTAGTCAGGTCATTGAGACATATTTTCCGGATGTGAAAAAATTAAGAGAGTATTTACCTTATCTGTACAAATTGAGCGGACATAAAGGCTCCAATACATTTAATCAGGATGGGTTGTCTGAGCATTCCATTACCTTCCCGGTGTACGACGGCAATTTGCTCCGTTTTGTAAAAGAAGCAGAGAATACCCTATTTATGAACCGTAATTACCACTATTCTTATTCCAAATACCGTATGAAGTCAGTGGAAGATGAATTAAAGGTAATTAAGAACTGTACCATTTTGCAGATGAATGTATTGGGAGATATCCTTTCTAAATATGTGCTTGGCGGACGTACCAAATCGGTATTGTGGAGTGAAGCAGCCAGACATGGTGTGTTTATTGCCGTAGTGGAAAAGGCAGATGAGCTCATCCATTTTTGGGAGACAGACAGGGAATAGTAAGGAGCTTTTTTACCAATGAGTGAGAAAACAGAACAAAAGAAACAATTGATTATAGATTGTGCCAGAAAGGTCTTTGTGGAAAAGGGTTACAAGACAGTGACCATGAAGGATATTGTAGAAGCCAGTGATATTAGCCGCGGTGGTTTGTATTTGTATTTTTCATCTGTGGAAGAGGTATTTTTGGCAGTGCTTGAGACAGAAGAAAAACGGGCAGATGAAGGAATTTCAGGGGAGACTTTGGAAGGCGCTTCCAATGGAGAGATTCTTCTTTGGTTTTTAAAGACACAGAAAAAGGAGATTCTGAAAAAGCAGGATAATCTCATGACAGCCAAGTATGAGTATGCCTTTGCTTGCAAAGAAAAAAAGCAAAAACCCGTATTTTCCAAGGAACTGGATAAGGCAGTGCTGGTGTTGCAGAATATTTTGGAGCGCGGAACGGAAAGTGGGGAATTTGCCTGCTTTGATGTAAAAAACGAAGCAAGGGATATGATGCTTGCCATCGAAGGAATGAAGGTACTTTCCTGCACCATGGGCATCAGTGAGAAAAAGGTGGATACCGAGCTTTTGCATATGATGGAGCGTATTGTAGTAGAAGAATAGGATAGGGCAGCGGATACAGTCGGGTATCTGCTGCTTATTTATTTTATGGGAATTTTCTATGAAACAAAAAATGCTCCGTGCGGGCAGGGTGTTTTTAGAGAAATCATCAAAAATATCGCTTTTTCGTATAAATATATGTAAGTATTTATTATTGCAAATTAAGAGGTTTTTTGTATAATTGAAGTGATAGTCAGAATAGGCGGAGTTTGGGATGTAATAGGGACCGACAAAGCAGGTTGGGACTATCGTGTAAAACAATATTACGCAACAGAAGCAGAAATGTGAGGAAACTATGGGAAACGTTAGACGTATCTATGTAGAAAAGAAAGACGATTATGCCGTTAAAGGCAAAGAGTTACTGGAAGATATATCCAGCTATCTCAGTATTGCAAGTGTAAAAAAGGTTCGTGAATTAATCCGCTATGATGTGGAAAATATTACAGACGCTACTTTTGATGTGGCTTGTAAAACAGTATTTTCAGAACCACCGGTTGACTTTTTATATTTGGAAGAATTTCCGAAAAAGGAAGATGACAGGGTATTCAGCGTAGAATTCTTGCCGGGACAGTTTGACCAGAGAGCGGATTCTGCGGTTCAGTGTGTACGTTTCTTAAATGAAGAAGAAAATCCGATTATCAAGACTGCTATTACATATGTAATTGAGGGCGGTGTAAGTGATGAAGAATTAGAAAAAATCAAAGCTTACTGCATTAACCCGGTAGATTCCAGAGAAACAGGTATGGAGAAGCCTGATACATTAGTGATGGAATATGACGAACCGGCAGATGTAATTATTTTTGACGGTTTTTCCACCATGGATGAAGCAGCACTTAAGGAATTGTACAAGTCTTTAGGTCTTGCTATGACATTCAAGGATTTTATGCATATCCAGAATTATTTTAAGGCAGAAGAAGACCGTGACCCATCCATGACAGAAATCAGAGTGTTGGATACGTACTGGTCTGACCATTGCCGTCATACAACATTCTCAACAGAGCTTAAGAACATTACCTTTGAAGACGGTTATTACAGAGCTCCGATTGAAACAAGCTATCAGAGTTATTTAGATACCAGAGAAGAAATCTTTAAGGGCAGAAAAGACAAATTCATCTGTCTTATGGACTTAGCATTAATGGCAATGCGTAAATTACGGGAAGACGGTAAGCTGGATGACATGGAAGTGTCTGACGAAATCAATGCCTGCTCTGTCGTTGTTCCTGTAGAAATGGATTATGGCAACGGCCCTGTAACAGAAGAATGGCTTGTATTTTTCAAGAATGAAACACATAACCACCCGACAGAAATCGAACCATTCGGTGGTGCGGCTACTTGTCTTGGCGGTGCTATCCGTGATCCGTTATCCGGACGTGGATATGTATATCAGGCAATGCGTGTAACGGGTGCGGCAGATCCTACAGTACCTGTAAGTGCAACCTTAAAGGGTAAATTATCCCAGAAGAAATTGGTTCGTGGCGCAGCAAGCGGCTATTCTTCTTACGGTAACCAGATTGGTCTTGCAACAGGCTATGTAAAAGAAATTTATCATCCAAACTATGTAGCAAAGAGAATGGAAATCGGTGCCGTTATGGGTGCTGCTCCAAGACGCTGCGTAAAACGTGAAAACTCTGATCCGGGCGATATCATCATCTTACTCGGCGGTCAGACCGGTCGTGATGGTTGTGGTGGTGCAACAGGTTCTTCTAAGGTTCACACAGAAGCAAGTATCGAGACTTGCGGTGCGGAAGTTCAGAAGGGTAATGCTCCTACAGAACGTAAGATTCAGAGATTATTCCGTAGAGAAGAAGTTAGTAAGTTAATTAAGAAATGTAACGACTTTGGTGCCGGCGGTGTATCCGTAGCTATCGGTGAATTGGCAGCAGGTCTTACAGTAGATTTAGATAAGGTTCCTAAGAAATATGCAGGTCTTGATGGTACAGAACTTGCGATTTCCGAATCACAGGAACGTATGGCTGTTGTAGTTGACCCTTCTGATGTGGCAGAATTCATGAAGTACGCAGAAGAAGAAAACTTAGAAGCAACAGAAGTAGCAGTTGTAACAGAAAGCCCTCGTTTAGTATTAAAATGGAGAGGCAAGGAAATCGTTAACTTAAGCAGAGCATTCCTTGATACCAACGGTGCTCATCAGGAAACAGACGTAACCGTTACTCTTCCGGATGAAAAAGCAGCTTGTCTTGAAACGATTGCTGTGGACGCTGTTAAGGAAGCCGTTGAAAAAGAAGATGCAAAGGCAGCTTTATTAACAACATTAAGTGACTTAAATGTATGTTCCCAGAAAGGTCTTGTAGAAATGTTTGACTCATCCATCGGTGCAGCAAGCGTTCTCATGCCTTATGGTGGAAAATATCAGTTGACAGAAACACAGTCCATGGTAGCTAAATTACCGGTATTAAAGGGTAAGACAGATACCGTTACTATGATGAGTTACGGTTTTGACCCATTTGTATCTTCATGGAGCCCATACCATGGTGCTATCTATGCTGTAACACAGTCCATGGCTAAGATTGTGGCAGCAGGCGGTGATTATAAGAAGATTCGTTTCACATTCCAGGAATACTTCAAACGTATGACAGAAGACGCATCCCGTTGGGGACAGCCTTTTGCAGCACTCCTTGGTGCGTTTGATGCCCAGTTAGGATACGGTTTACCATCCATCGGTGGTAAGGACAGTATGTCAGGAACCTTTAATGATATCGACGTTCCTCCGACATTAGTATCCTTTGCGGTAGATGTAGCAAAGACAGGTGATGTAGTAACTCCTGAACTCAAGGCAGACGGCAATAAGTTGGTTCGTTTCGCAATTGATAAAGATGAATACGATATTCCTGTATACGAAAAAGTAATGGCTCTTTATGACGGCATTATGAAGTTAATGCAGGATAAGGTTGTTGTTTCCGCATATGCATTAGATTCTTACGGTATTGCGGCAGCAGTAGCTAAGATGGCATTCGGTAACAAGCTTGGTGTTACATTTGCAGATGATTTAGAATTAGAAGATTTATTCACAGGCGCACTTGGCGATATTATCGTAGAAGTAGATGGCGACAGAGTAAATGAAATTGATTTAGAGTATGATTTGGTTGGTACTGTCCGTGATAACGGTAAGTTCACAATCGGTAACGTAGAAATCACAGTTGAGGAAGCATTGAAGGCTTGGAGCGGTACACTTGAAAAAGTATTCCCAACTAAGGCTGTAAAGGCAACAGACGCTTTAGAAACTCCAATTTTCAAAGCAGATTCTATCTACGTATGCAAGAATAAAATTGCTCAGCCAACCGTATTTATCCCGGTATTCCCAGGTACTAACTGTGAATACGACAGTCGCAAGGCATTTGAACGTGCCGGTGCTCATGTTGAGACAAGAGTATTCAAGAATATGACAGCAAGTCAGATCCGTGAATCCGTTGAAGAATTTGAACGTACCATTAACCAGGCACAGATTATTATGTTCCCTGGCGGATTCTCAGCCGGTGATGAACCGGACGGAAGTGCTAAGTTCTTCGCAACAGCATTCCGTAACGAGAAGATGAAAGAAGCAGTTACACGCTTGTTAAATGAAAGAGACGGTCTTGCACTCGGTATCTGTAATGGTTTCCAGGCACTTATCAAGCTTGGTCTTGTACCACATGGACAGATTGTAGGACAGGATGAAAATTCTCCTACACTTACATTTAATACAATCAACCGTCACATCTCCAAGATGGCATATACAAAGGTTGTAAGTAATAAGTCTCCTTGGTTAGCGAAAGCAGAACTTGGTGGAACATACGTTAACCCGGCTTCCCATGGTGAAGGCCGTTTCGTAGCTCCAAAGGAATGGTTAGATAAGTTATTTGCAAATGGTCAGGTAGCGACTGTTTACTCTGACACAGAAGGTAACGTATCCATGGATGAAGAGTGGAACATTAATGGTTCTTACTGCTCAATCGAAGGTATTACATCTCCTGACGGTAGATGCTTCGGTAAGATGGCACACAGCGAAAGAAGAGATGCTTCCGTTGCTGTTAACATTTACGGTGAGCAGGATCTTAAGATCTTTGAATCCGGTGTGGCATATTTTAGAGATTAACCATAAAGTGAAGTGTTATACAAGGCCCCGTCCAATGGACGGGGCCTTGTTGTTTGGGACAAAACGTGTTTTGGGGAGTGGAAATGAGTTATGTAAACGATTTTTGCCTACGAAATGCGGTATGCAGAATCAATTAGTAGGTATTTTTAATGGAAAAACATGAAAATCTATAAAATTACGATATCGAAATACCTACCAATTTCTTGCAATAAAGAAAGTAGTGGGCATTTTCCAATGCTTCATATCGTGTGATAAATAAAAAATACCTACTGAAATATATATAGGAGAATTTCAGTAGGTAAATATCAAAAATTCAGCTTTTAAGTTAAAAACTGTAAGAGCCAATTAATTCGTCTGTCCATACATGTTCTTACAATCTGACTATTTATACATGTTTCATATCCATGACATGTATTCTTAATTTCATGCAATTCGCAGGGGATTCTTTCATTTCGTAAACGTTCATATAAAAGAATTCCCTCGTCACGCAGACAATCATATTCTGCTACTTCAATATAGGTAGGTGGGAAATCTTTAAAAGAAGTCGCTTCTAAAGGGGAGGCATATTCGATATGCTTCGGTGTCCTTCCGGTCAAGTAAGTATCCCACATCATTTTGTTAAGCTTAGCATTCCATACGGGAGAATCCGTATATTTCTGCATGGATTTAGTGGTCATGCATCTGTCAAGAGCAGGATAGATTAAGAGAAGGGCGACCGGAAGAGTAAGTTGCCTGTCCCTTGCCATAAGCGTTACGGCTGTTGCCAGATTGCCGCCGGCACTGTCACCGCCGATGATAATTTTGTCCGGATCAATGTCCAGAATGTCGGCATTTTGTAATACCCATTGGTAAGTTTTATAACAATCGCCTGCCGGTATCGGAAAAGGATGCTTAGGGGCAAGGCGATAATCTACATATATTACTTTGCAGGGAAGTCTCTTAGCATATTCCTTTGCAATACGGTAATGGCTGCCGGAGGCTTTGAGTAGAAATCCACCGCCATGGAAGTACACAAGGCATGGAAGCGGACCGGTAACTTCTTTTGGCTCAATTACATAGGTATGCAAATAGGCACCTTTATAGCCTGGGGTCCGAAGGCAGGTGACATTTACTTCATTGTCAGATTTGCATGAAAAAGCCACCCGCATAAACAGATTAAAAAGTGGATATGCATTAGCATTTAGAGGTAATTTATTAAATTGTAAAATGCGTAATTCTTTGTCCAGTGGATAGCGCATATAGGTTCTCCGTAAAATGGGTTCTCTTTTTATTTTTACAAAAGGGAAATAATAATATCATAATTCTTTGGTTCGTGCGGGAATGCACAATTCGAGCATTCCTTTACCTGCGTGCCATTTGAGTCAATGTAGGAATAATTCCCCGGACATTCGGCAAGCGGGTATAATGGACAATAGCAGAACAGACAATTAATATCCTGCATACCGGCATGACAGGGATAATATTTGCATTCTTTGTTTTCGAAATGTTTGTATGAGTTTTTCATAAAGTTCTCCGGGTGTTATTGATAGTGTGTTCTGTTAATTTGGGTTTTGAAATAAATTGTATGTCTTTATCTGAATCAATTCTTTTCCATCGAATGTAAAGTGCACCACCCATGGCATCAGGTGACGAATAGCATCAAATTCATTATAGCCAAAGGTTTTGTCATAATAATTGATGATGGTACTCAGAGCGGTTCCGTGGGTGCCGACAACTATATTTTGGTCTCTGTAATCGTCTAATATTTTATCGAGTGCCGCAATATTTCTTTGTTGTACCTCCGCCAGACATTCGCCGTCAGATAATTTGTAGGAAAAATCGTCCCATTGCTTCCTGCTAAAAGAAGTGAAATCTTCAATCCAACAACTATCAACTCTACGTTCCCTTAAATCGTCAATTATGTTAATATCCATTCCGCTTTTATCCGCAAAATCGCGGACGGTATCAATGGCTCTTTTAAAAGGACTGGATATGACGACATCTATCTGCTTGTCCATCAAAAAATCAGTGACAAGTTCGCGGTCTTCTAAGCCTTTGGCAGAGAGTTCTCTTGTCATATCGTCGTGATTGTCATAATTCGGTTCGGCGTGCCGGATAAAATATATGTTGGTCATCTGTGTCCTTTCTGTTATTTGTAATGGGAGAGTTATAGGTTGTGGTAAATTAAGAGAGTAATATAAATTGGAATTTTTGAACAATAAGCCTGTATTTATCACAGTAAATAAGAATATCATTCAGCATCTCCCGACTAAATTGGGTTTGCGTATGATTAGCTGGGATAATTCTCTCCCCATGTCCCAACTATCTCTAATAAATTCCGATTTAGTCGGGGTGCTTTTTTGCTCTTTTCCCTACTACTTTAGCAATTTATCATTTTAATCGGCTTTTCTTGTTTGTTTTTTCCCGACTATTATTTCTTTTTCCTCTTTCAATCGGGGTGGACTCGAATTTTTGTCCCGACTCATTTTACTATTTTGCTTCTAGGTCGGGAAATACTCTTGTTTTCATCCCGACTAAATTCCACGTCTTTCTTTTTAGTTGGAAATTATGCATTTTCATACAGTAAACTGCCTTCAATTGTCATCCCTCGCAATGTGACGCTTTTTGCCTCATCTTAACAATATATTCCGTTGTTCCCTCTTCATATTGTTTTTCTTCTGTAAGCACAAAGCCATGCCTTTGATAAAATCGTATTGCATCTATATTCTTTTCAAGAACCCATAAAAAATCACAATTCATCTGTTCTATCGCAAATCTTACAAGGCGTCCTCCGATACCTTGATTTTCGAAAAAAGAATCAACATACAATTCAATAATCTGATTTTTATCGATATGTATCATTCCTTTCACAAATTCATCATCATATACCCATATATTCTCTAATGCTTTCGGATTACCCATGTAACTTTTCGCTAAGGGATATACCTGCATTTCTCCAAATGACACCTTATCATCGCAAAAAATCTTTCTATAATTCATCCTTTTTGTAAAAATCAGTATTTCTGCTATTCTTGATGCATCCGCTATTGTTGCATGTCGTATCATAATCGATTTCTCCTAAGACTTATCCTTTTATCTTTTGGCCTTTCCTGCATAATAACCGAAAACAATGATTTGATTTTTTTATCCGTCAAACTAAAAGTTGCAGTTATTTTTTATGCTCTCTTCAAAACATATTTTGCAATCTGCCTTCTTTCGCCCTGGTACTCGCCCACACCTTCATATTCCATTTTAAAGCCCGTCTTTTCCAAAACTTTTTTAGAAGCAATGTTTTCAGAAACACAGATACCATACACTTTATCTAGTTCTTTTCTCTGCATCACTTCATTTAGAAATACTTTTAATGCTTCAGTGGCATATCCGTTCCTTGTAAACTCTTTTCCTATGTGGTATCCAACCTCATATCCTTCTTCCATCGGAACAAGTTGAACATATCCTATGTTAGTCTCATCCTTCAACAGTACCGGATAGACAAACGGTCCATCTCCTGACTCATATACACTCATTAAGAATTCTAACGTTTCTTTTGCATCTTCAACTGTCTCAAACACTTCATCCGGCACAAATTTTCTAGTATCATCATCTAATGAATTTTTGTGCACACTTTCCGCCATTGACATATCAAATTCCGTTATTATTAGTCTTTCTGTTTCTAATCTCATTTTTTTCCTCCACAAAATTCATATTCTTATAATCTCTTTTTAAAAAAGCTTCTTTCCATCAAGCTCATCTATTCCACATTCTCTTGCCATAGAGTTCTGTTTGTACGGATTAACCTGATTCACTACTCCATCCTTCAAAAATTGAGAACCCGTATTTTTAAACCAAAAAGTAACACCGGCTTCTTGACATTGGTTTTTAATGTCAAGAACCCAGTTGTAATCGCAAATGCGTGCTTCTCTTCCGGTTTCACCGCCAACTGTAACATGCTCCACACCATGAAGATAAGCAGTTAAATCAATCTTTTCCAGTATCGGCGCACAGGCAATAAATCGATGCTTAATAGGATAGGACAAAAAAAGCGGAAGTCTGTAATCTGCAATTTCCTGATTTTCAACCGTACAACCAAGATTCACATTATCATAACCCTCTCCCCAATCCGCAGGAAGAACCTTCATAAACCTGTCAATTCTCTTAGTTAAAATCAGAAAAGTGATGTCCTGTCTTTCTTTTATCATAGACCATATATCCATACGCCATTTATCTGCTTCCGGCAAAAAGAAATCCGTTGCAAAACACGTCGCCAAAATCTTGCCGCCTTTGATATTGTACTCTCCGTTTTTCTTTTTTCGAATAGGCCAATCATATTTATCTGTCTTTATAATGTCATTCTGACCGTATCTCTTTGCATATGGTCCATAAAAATAGCAAAACTTGCAACCCTCACTGTACGGCTTACACCCCGTCCACGGTTCCCAATTCATATTCGTTCCTCCTTGGAATTCAAACTTTCTGCATGCTTACAATCTCGCTGTAAAACTGAAGTTTGTCCATCTATTTTTTAATTTTCTTGAATGCTTTTAAATATTGGTTTCTCACACCATTTTCCTGTTCGTTATCACAAATAGTAACAAGTTCTTCATACAAATTGGTATTGCAATACTCTTCCAGTAAAATAATTCTCGATAATGCATACGCACTGCCCCAACGAATGACCGTCCCATCAGCCTTTGCATTATCTAATAGTTCAGGGATACAATCCCGAACTGCCTGTGGATATTGAGAAGCCAAATTCCCAACAATTCTGGATGCTTCGCGTTTACAGGAATTATCTTTAACGGATATATACTTTTTTGCAAATTCCAAATACTCTAAACTTAATGAAACAAGTTCTTTGTTCGATATTTCTTCAATGGCTTCTAAAATAGTAGAAATTTTGTTTTCTTTTAATTCATGTGATGTCGATTCAATTTCTTCTATTGTATAATCACCACGCAAAATCCCATCAATAATCATTGCTCTGGCATCTATTTTTTTGATGCTCTTGTCCTTGAAAATATCTGCTAATCTCATAATCTTTTTATCTCCTCAAACTCAAGTTTGCCTATCTCTCTCTTCATTATTCACTGATTTTCTGTGCCACAACAATAAGCCTCTTACTCTTTTTGTCATAAGGATTTCTATCATAATCACCGTAAATCCGTATATTACCAAAGCCAGCTTCCGTCAGTAGCCTTCTGTAGTCATCATCAAGGATAATTTTATAAACAATCTCATATTGATTATCTTCGAAACGATCTTTGGAATGATATATGTCCAGTATATGTATTGTCTGCAATTGATCGTCATGTTCTTTCACAAATACTCGCGAAAAATCCTCTCTGTTTACCACCACTTCAATTGATGGCAGAGATAATGTATAATGCGTTGTTCCCTGCGTCAGTATAAGTAGGCCGTTAGATTCCAGCCTGTTTTTCATGGATATAAGTGCTGTGAGCAAATCTTCGTCTGTATGAAGATGCGGCAATGCTGTTGTAAGGCAAACAATCGCATCAAACTTTTCTTGGAATTCTTCCTCTAAATATTTAAAATCACACTGACGCAATGGTACTTGCACTCCGTGTTTTTCCAAATTTCCGGAAGCAACTTTAAGCATTGATTTTGAATAATCCGAGCCATACACCTGCAAGCCCATTTCTGAGAGCATATAGAGATGCTGCCCTGTCCCACAAGCACAATCTAAAACTCTTTGCACATTGTTTTCTGAAAATATTTTCTCGAAAAATGTCTTTTCGCTTCCAAGATAATTCTCTATATCACCAAATTCATCATAGTCATATGCAAATTTCTCATACATATCTTTTGTCTGATTTCCCTGCATCTCAAACTCCATTGGGGTAAACCTCACCCCCTTCACTACCTGCTCGCTATCAACATCATAAAATCCTAATTTATGATAGATAGGAACTGCATACGGTGAGGAATTAACTGTCATTTTATCCGCACGACACTCTTTCAGTATCGTTTTAAATAGTTGCTTTCCAATTCCCTGTCTATGATATTTTCCTTCTACAAAAAACAATGCCACATGAGTTCCTTCGCTTCGTGTTGCAATCACTCCAACTAACTTATGACTCATAAATGCACCATACATGCATAATTGTGATAAATAACTTTTATCATAAATGCTCTTATAAAATTCTTCTATACCTTCTTTCGAATAATCCGGGGCCTCATATTCTTTAAAAACACTCCAAACTAAAGATAAAGCCTCCTTCTTTTCATTATCATCTATTCTTCGAATACAAATGTCTATGTTCAAGATTTACTCCCCCTGCTTTTTCGAAATAAAAGATTATTTACTTTCTCCGTAATCCAAATTTCATCCCCGACAATTTCAACTTCATATCCCCTTATGACCTCTTCATTGTGCCTGCCAATGATATCATCAAACTCCAAAGCAGTATCTTTTTTTCTCGGGAAACGAATGCTTGTCTCAAAATCATCAACATACTCTAAATCAACTGATTTACCTATTTCTTTCCATTCTTTTTTCGTATAAAACTTTATATGCCCATCCTTTTTCATCTGCATATATTCATCAACAAAACGCTCTGCATCATCATCATTTGGAGTCGGGTCGGATAAAAAGAAATTTCCATCTTCTTTCAACACTCTACTAATTTCCCCAAATGTATCATTTATTGCCGGAAAATGGTGCAAAGCATATCTGGTAATCACTATATCAAAAGAGTTATCCTCAAAAGGAAAATCCATTCCTTCATAACTCATAAAATGCAGATTGTTAATTCCAACCTGTTCAGCCTTTTTCTGATTTTCCTCTAAAGTTTTTTCTACTATATCTAAGCCTACTACTTCCACTTGCTTGTATTTTTCTGCAAACGGAAAAGCTAAATATCCTGAGCCGGTTCCTAAATCAAGAATTCTCATTCCGGGCTCCGCTTGTACGCATCTTAAGATTAATTCTAAATGCATATCATCCCTTGTCTGTTTATTATAATACGAACCTAATCGAAAACTTTCTTCAAATCCTTGTCTTGTTTTCTCAATACTTTCCTTATTATTCATCTTCTACATCCATCACTTTCTGATCTATTTGTTCATCTGTAATGTCATATCATAATCGTTTTCTCTTAAGACTTATCATTTTATGCCTTCTCGCTAAAACTAAATTGAGACTTTACACTCCCCTAAAAATTTCTGCAATTTATCAGCAAACAATCCTATATGTAAACCATCAACAAAAGAATGATGCGCTTGTACGGAAACCGGCATGATAAGTTTTTCATCTTTTTCATAATATTTACCCCAATCAAACAAAGGAGTGGCATTATCCTTTTTCCCGGAATTTGTATGCGAAATATGTGTATATGTAACCCAAGGCATAGGAGAACACTGGAATACATCATTTCCCAATGGTCCGGTAAAATATTCTTTCTGTTCACTTGCAATCCTTGATGCAAATTTACAATATTCTTTCAAATCATCTAACATTGGAACATTCACAACTTTAAATAAATTTGTATCCTTATTCAAATAAGTGAATGCGGTATCAATTCTGTCATAAAGAACAACTCTTCCATCGACAAAACGATAGCGAAATGCTTCTATATCATTTGCACATTTACATACAGCATGTACCATTGCAAGTGTAAACGATATGCCCGCTTCATTAACCATTTGCTTGAAATTTGTAATATCAGCTTCAAAAGTCACACAAAAAGCCGGCTCCACACTGTTTCTGAAAATCGCACAATGCATTGCTCTTTCCCACGTACTCTCATCTATAACTTTATATGAATTTAAATTTCTATTTATCATTTCTTTTCATTCGAACCTTCCCTGTCATATTCTCAACAACTAATTTTAATACCGTTGTATGAGACATAACTGATTTATTAAATGAAAATGTATCTTGATGGTAATGTTGCATTAATACACATAACGCAGTATATTTTTCATCTTCAGAAAGAATTTCAATATGTCCCTGTCCAATAACGCTTTCATATTCCATGGTACAACTTCCTCGTTCTATTTCAGTAACAAGTCTGTGTTTGCAGTCCATTTCAAAGCTGGCCCTATTGTCATTTTTAATCAAATCATACTTTGTTCCTTCATTAGCTCCATGAAAGTACAACTCTACAACATTATTTTCAACTTTCATTCCAAAATTTAATGGCAAAATGTATGGATACCCATTATTATTTAATGCTATTCTACATACATCACATTTTTCCATTATATTAATAATATCAGCAAAATCTTTTACTTCTCTATCTGAACGTCTCATTCTCTCTTCTCCTTACGAGTTTCAAGTTATCTTGTCCGTAAAAATTCAAATTTACAAACTTCTTACATATACTCTAGAATTTTCTCCATGCATATCCTTCATCATTCTAAAAAACTCATAACCATACTTTTCATATAGTCCATCATGATTCGTTGATATATAAATGTTTTTGATTCCGGCTTCTTCAGCCAATGTTTCCGCATAACTCAATAATTTTCCAACATAACGATTGCCCCTGTAATTAGGGAACGTATATACCCATCCAATCCAAGGG
>JAZSEL010000131.1:0-28121 GCA_045531685.1 Lachnospiraceae bacterium
ACCTTTCACTTATCTTATTTAAATGTACCGTCCTGTAATTGTTCTGCTATATCATCCAAAATATCCAATACATCATCTTGACTCTTTGCTGATGACAATAATTCTGTAACTTTTCGGTAATATGAATCTGTATGTAAACTCGGATGATATGCTCCTTCTGCCACATCTTTGACCGTTGGTAAAAACGTTCCATTTGCTGCATCATTTATATCTACACCATATTTTTGTAAAATTGCCCTTGCCTCTGCTGCTTTAGGTGCATTTCCTGCAACTATATGATGAGCTGCATTAGGATAATTAGGGACTTCTACTCCTGCTTCTATCAGATTTTGTCGTAATACCTTTGAACTTGGTGTAGATAAAGCATCTAAGCCACCCTCAAATACTGTCTTCGGAATGTCCTTAACAGTTTCCACTTGGCTATCTATTTGAAGTTTTTTCAGTTCATCCAAAGTTTCATTTCCTTCATTGATGATTTCAGGTGTGTTCTTTAGGATACCATTTGCCTCATCAGAGTACTTTGCTACTGCAGAAACATCATCCGCATATTTTGCTAAAAGTGCAGCCTCATCTGCATATTTTAACGCACCAATCACAGGAACAAATGCAAGCAGATCTAAACCTATACTGCACCACCATTCCTTACTTCCCGGGTCGAAATTTACAGTCAAGTCCGCTACCAAGTCTCGCACATCCATTGGAAAATCTAAACCAAATAAGCCAAGTACAACACTTCCAAAAACTCCGAGTCCAGTCACTTCATCCGAGAAGTTACCTAAAAATATCATCTCAAGGCTTCTTGTGATATAATCCTTCTCTTCAATACACTCATGCCCGTCAAAATCAAAATATCTTAATGGATTGTTCCATGCATAGACATACAGGTTCAGTGTTGCCGGATTCTTATAATCCATGTACTGGTACTGATCTTTGCTGTGGAATCTTCCGTCTATGCTGCTATACTCACGACTTCCCGTATAGTACAAACCGTCCATGGATTCCTTCAGGTAGCCCGTATAGCCGAACGATAAAGCATATGTGCCATCACATTTACTCAGCATGCCGTCCTCATCATACCGATAAATACTGTCACTGCGCCCTCCCTTACCGGCTGTTCTTACCGGAGTGTGAAAAAGATCCGTCAGCACGTGGACTCCATCCTGCGGTATCCCGAGAAGGGTATCATCCTGCCACAGGTAATCCCTCTTTATTCCGTCCGTATGGCTTTCTGTGAGTATCCTCTTGAACGGCTCTGCATAATCAATGCCATATGACACTTCTGACAGTTTCTCTGCATACAAGCTGCTTCCCGTCCTGCATCCGAGACCGTTATGGAAGTTCTCCTGTTGAAGCTGTCCATTCTGATATAAGGATGTCAGAAAGCCGTTGCTGTCATAGGCAAAGGATCGTGACTGTTCCGGTGTCTCGTCATTCCTTATCTCCGTCAGTTCGCCCTTCGGGCTGTAGGAATATCCTTCACTACCCTTTGCGGTAAGTCGGTTCATGACATCATAACTGCAAATCTGTCCTGCTTCCATACGGTTTCTGTAACCATCATAGAAATATTCCTTAAGCAATGTTTCCCCGCCATATACTGCTGTCAGCCTATCCAGTCTGTCATAGGTATAGGTATGGCAGAAGCTGTAGGCAGAATCACGGCTCGTCCTTTCTACACTTCCCTTATTGCCGTTTTCATCATATGTACAGCGGAACGCTTCCAGTATGCCGTCCTTATCTTCATGGGATAATCCGCACAGGCGTCCCAATGCATCATACTGATACTTCGTCAGGATTCCGTTATCCCTGCGGCACTCTTCTAAACGTCCGTATGCATCATATTCATAATCCAGGCTGAATGCCCCACTCTCTATACGGCTGACATGCCCTGCCGTATCATAGGCATAAGATACCTGTCTTCCATCCGGATATACCATGCTCTTCTTCGTCCCGTCCGGATTCCATCCGTAAGTAATGACATTTCCCTTATGGTCCGTGCTCTTTGTAAGGCGTCCTCTCTCATCGTATGCAAAGGCGGTATCCCCCAGCCAGTCCCTGACTTCCTGCAAGCGTGCCAGGGCATCATAGCCGTATGCGGCTTTCTTTCCGTCCGGATAGAAGATGGCTTTTACCTGTCCATCCGGATGGTATTCCCATGCCGTCTCTTTCCCTTCCTGATTGGTACGCTTTTTCACCCTGCCCATGATATCGTATTCATAGCAGTCTTCCCTTCCAAGGGCATCCATTACCTTTACGGTCTGTCCGGCTGCATCCCTCGTAAAAAGAGTCAGGTGCAGGTCATGGTTCTTTCTGTTATGCTCGGCAATCATCTGCCAGTCTTTGTCAAGATGCGGTTCTTTCTCTTCCATAAGAAAGGTAAGCTCTTCCCCGTCTGCAAGCTGTAAGATACCTGTCAGCTCGTCCCTTCCATTATACGCGTAAAATACCTTATTTCCAAGTACATCCGTTACGGAAAGGAGTTTTCCTGACGGTGAGTATGCATACCGTGTCACCCTTCCCGATGCATCCTCCATGGAAGTCATGTTTCCCATGGCATCATAAGTATAGGACTTTTCCTTCTTTCCGTTTAAAAGGATGTCCGTCATACGGTTTAAGCAGTCATAGCGATAGGTATGTTCATTCCCGTCCTGATAACTTTTGCTTGTCAGGTTGCCGTTCTTATCGTATCCGTATACTTCCCATGTACCATCACCTTTTTCGTATCTGTCCAGACGTCCACCCAATCCGTACTGCCACCGCTCTGTCCTTCCGCCCGGATGGACAACACTCTCTTTTTTACCGAGCGACGTATAGGTATATTGTGTGACAGCTCCCGTGCGGTCCGTCTCCGTAATCTTTCTTCCACATTTATCATGGGTATAGCATGTCTTTTCCCCTGCATTGTCTGAAACGCTGACGAGATTTCCCATGCAGTCATATTCTTTCCTTGTCACGCGCCCTGCACGGTCTGTCTCGCTGGTAACACGGTTCAAAACATCGTACTCATAACTGCTCTTTGTCCCATCCGGATAACAGATTCCGGTACGGTTCCCGTCCGCGTCATAGGTAAAGCGTACTGTTCTGCCTAACGGGTCGGTCACACTCTCTAACCGATTCTGCCTATCGTAGGCATACTCCGTAACCGCTCCCTCCGGGTCTGTCAAGCGGCTTAGATTCCACATAAGGTCGTATTCCATGAAAGTCTTCCGGCCCTGCTTATCTTCATATACGGAAGGCTTGTTTAGAACGTTGTATTCCCATTTCATGGACAATCCGTCATAATCTTCTATCCTTACGGCTTCGCCCATCGGGTTGTATTCTATCTTCTGTACTGCCCCGTCGGCACGCTGTATCCCCGTTATACGATCCATGCTGTTGTAAGCAAACCGCGTTATATTCCCGTTTCCGTCACGGTTTGCCGTAACACGGTTCAATTGATCATATTCATAGGATGTGCATCCCCCATCTGGATAATCCACGGACAGAATATTGCCACGTTCGTCATAACACAGATGCATCTCGCTTCCGTCCGCCAGTGTAATCTTATATGGTCTGTTATCCGCTTCCATGTAGGAAAGGCTTACCTTTTCTCCTTCTCGGTCTGTCACGTTGGTCAGCCGTCCGTAGGTATCATACCCCAAGACGTCCTTCGTATTATCCGGATGTGTGACGGATAACAGTCTTCCGTTCTCATCATAGGCACGTATGGTCTTTCCACCAAGTGCATCCGTTTCTTCTGTCAGTCTGCCGTCTTTGTTATAGGCATAGCCTGTTGCTTTGCCGCTCTTGTTCCTCTTTCGACTCACATGCCCGTCTGTATCATATTCCCATTCCTCACATCCGTTAGCTGAGATTATCCTTTTTTCCCTAAACTGCTTATCATGGATATAGGTAACGGTGTTTGTGTTCTGTTCCGTAATCTGTATACTTTTTTTCTTATCCTGATAATCAAACCGGATGACACCTCCATCCGGAAAACGCTGAAGTGTTATCCTCCTGTAATCATCGTATTCATTTTCTAGGATGCATACGTTTCTTTTATCATACATCCGGCTGATTCTTCCGTTTGCGCCATATTCATAACGGAACGCATGTCCCTCTGGGTCTGTTACTGACACCAGTTTTTTCCCAGAATACGATAACGATATCTTTCGTCCCGTGTGGTCTTTTACCTCTGCCAAATGCCCCTTTTCGTCATAAAAAAGACAAATCTCTTCTCCTGTATTCCGGCGTATCTTAGTAAGTCGGTCTCCTTCGTACTTCAGCGCAGTCTTTATTCCGCTTCCTTCCTCACACAGAATTAACCTGCCTGCCTCATCATAGTATTCTGCTGGTTGTCCGTTCCTTGTTAACAGGGTATTTCCGTTCTCATTTTTTAAAATAAGGCTTTCCAGACTACCCTTGCTTCGGTAAGCTCTTATAGGAAGTATTTCTTCTTCATCCCCATTTTCTTGTGCAAAGAAATGTTCCTCTCTTCCATCCTCATGATACAATACCAGCTTCCCGTCTTTTTCTTCCAGCCTCTTTTCCCAGTTATGGACCCAGCCTCTTCCTAGTATTCCCTTACGTCGACTCATAGCATTGTACGTCCGTTTGAACATCAGCGGTCTCTCCCCTTTTATGCTTAAGTCTGTGTAACCGTATATGAAATTTCCGGTACTCATGTTGACCGGGTCTGCTGCATAGGACACATCCCGCGGCATGCCTATTAAGATGGTCTCAAACATAGCGAGGTTATCCTCCAGCACTGTGTTATCCCATTCTTGCTTGACTCCATCTATCTTCTGTTGGAATTCAGCCAACATGAGACTTGTCCCTGCCGCTTTAATACAACCTTCCAGGTCTTCGGTCATCCCCATCAACAACTGTAAATTATCTGTCAGCGGTTCTAATACCCTGCTTCCCTCCATATCCTGTTGGGGAATACGTGCGGTAACGTTACAGAGAATTCCATTCACCTTAAATCTATCCGTTTCATACTCCGGTCGGTTCAACTTTCCGGATACACTAGCTAATGCCCTACTCAATTCTGCACACTTTATCGGTGTTCCCGCTAAAATGGAACTTAGTTCTTCTGCCGTCATATCCCATGTAATACAGGATGCAATTCCAGTATCCAGAAGCTCAGTCGCTGTCCGTCGTAATGTCTCTATTTGTCCAATATCGTATACTCTATTTTCTTCTAATCCTACCATATCTATGTAAATACCTTCTATCAATCAAGTATCATAATGGATAAACCATTACGATATCTCCATCTTGTCCATAACAAAATTCTTCTCTTACAATCAAGTAGTCCGCCTGCCAGTCAATTATGTAATTCAGTCCTTTTGGAAGTTCAAACAATTCTGTTTCTTCTTTCGTCTCCAGTATATGTGCGTACACCTTTTCATTTTTAACCAGATATACTATTCCATTCTGGTAACCGATTATCTTAGTTAAATTATTGCGGGTATCATACAACTTACGGCTTTTCCCGGTTTCTATGTCGAGTTCAAACAATACATCCTTATCCAGCATATTTTGTTCTAACTCATCATATATTGCCCAATGTTTTGAAACAGAAAGCAGGCCGATAATTTTGCCATTCTCTACCGTTAAATAATCATCATATATTTCTGAGTTTTCATATCTATCATCTTTAAAAATAGAAACTATATTCCATAATCCTGTTTCATCCAAAGAATATTGCGCTTGCTCTGTATCAGCATCCTTAGAAAAGCGGACTAACGTTTCATCCACCCAAATACTATTATCCATGTTTGAGTACAAAATTTTATAGCCTTGCTCATCCCTTATGCTGCTTACTTCATACGCATTCTCTGAAGAAGCATAACGTTCTACAATAATTCCATCATATACTGCCTGCTGTATATTTCCGGACCAATCATCCTGCTCAAATAAGTCGTGAAGTTTTATACTTTCGGTTAAAATATCTCCTTCTATTGGACATATATATTCATACTTTCCAACTATTGCGAAAAACAGATAATCCTTATATACATCTATGTGGAAATAATCGTCATATCGAAATTCCTTTCCACCATTAAACAGTATCATATCATTAGCAGAAAGCAGTAATTCTTCCTCCTTTGTATACTGTTTCATCCGATATAATTCATATTTTGTATCATTCCGTTTAACATAATAAAGATATTCATCATAGACAGCAAAATCCTCAATAAAATATCCATCCTCCCTTTCAAGATGCATACATTCTGTTACTTTTCCATCCTTGAAAGAATAGCTATATATATTATATTTATCTGCATAATAGTAATTTTCACTATCCTTATTACGGTTTCTCTCCGAATTAATATGATCAACCAGATAACGGCCTTCTGTTTCATGAAGACCAAGACTACATGCAGACGTAACAAGCATTATTAACAATACGATTATTTTTATAACTATTCCCCGCATTTCTCCTCCCTTTAGGTTTATTTCCCTTAATTCGCGTTACTTATTCCAATTACGTTAATTACAGCAGGCTTCTGTTCCGAAATATTTTCAATTGCTTCCTGTAGTGTCGCATATCCATATTTTCCTGTATGTACGTCGGTGTTTTGAGGATAAACATTATGAATTGTATACTCTCCATTATATTCTGTTGTTATACTTACAGTATGCAATTGCTCCAAAATGTCTTCTTTATCATTGTAAGCTGTTACAATGACCGTTTCGTATTCCTGTCCAATACGATTTATTATCTCTGCATCCCTATCGGTAGTCGCTTCTACTTTATAGCCATTTTTTCTAAAATAATTCTCAATCGCATTAGGCGCAACTCCAAACATTCCACTAATTGCAGCTCCATCACGCTCGTAATAGCTAATAATATCCACCATAGTCTGCGCCGAAACACTTTCTCCCAAATCGTATAACGCATTATACGTAGCGATAATTCCACATCCGGAGTAATTAATGGTAGCATTTGAACCACATCCGAACTTTACCATTGTCCATTCACTTTGATTCTCAATATAGCCACTTTCAGGCAATGGACTTCCATCACTCTGAAGAACAGCTAAATTATCTGTTGAATTTTTCTTTATAACCTCGTCAGGTATATTGGTAACCTTTCTCAAAGCATCATAGGCAAACAGAACTACGTCATTATCTATCTGCTGTGGTATAAATCCTTTTATAATTTCTTCAGCATCTTTCAACCCTTTTTCTATCAATTTAGAATATCCTATTGCTTTCAACACGAGTGCATCTTTAATCCACCCCCTTTGTAAAACATCCTCCCAAGTAAGTTCATGGCTATCCATAGTATTATTTACTACCTTAAATATGTCTGCCGAATAAGAAACTCCTCGAGGCAAACCTAACATAATAGTTTCCATTGCCTGTAGTCTATCTTCTAATATATCATCATCCCATTCCTTCTTAATTCCCTCTAATTTCTGTTGGAATTCAGCTAACGCAAGACTTGTCCCGGCCGCTTTGATGCAGCCTTCCAAGTCTTCGGTCATACCCATCAATAGATGCAGGTTTTCTGCCAGCGGTTCTAATGCTCTGGTTCCCTCCATATCCTGTTGGGGAATACGTGAGATAACATTGTATAGAATTCCATCTACCTTGTATTTATCCGTTTCATACTCCGGTCGGTTCAACTTTTGGGTTGCACTAGCTAATGCCCTACCCAATTCTGCACACTTTATGGGTGTTCCCGATAAAATAGAACCTAGTTCTTCTACCGCCATATCCCATGTAGTACATGATGCAATTCCAGTGCCCAGAAGCTCTGTTGCCGTCTGGCGTAATATCTCTATTTGCCCTATGTCATATACCCTGTTTTGTTCTAAGCCCATAATATCCTATTCCAATGCTTCCAATTTCAACTCTAATCTTCTTATCTCCGTTTTTAATTTACTTATTTGTTTTAACAATTCCGTTATTCTTTCTTTAAGAAGTGTAATTTGTTTTGGAATCGCATTTTGTATTTTTGACGCTTTAGCCGCTGCTCCATTAATGGAAGAAATCGTTGGCAGGAGCGTCCCTTTTACATTTTTTGCAGACACTCCTTCAAAATATGTTTTTACAAAAACGGATTCTAATAGAATGTTTTCATAGTTCTTTCTTGCCCCATTCCAATCTTCCATTGCATCACTGATATTTTTCTGGCACTCTTCGTATTGAGATATTAGTTCTCTTAATTCGTCAATTTCATCATATAGTTCATCAATCTGATCTTCCAATTCATCAATTTCCTCTTGAATCCTTTCTTTCAGTTTATCCAACGCATCATCCATCACGAGTTCCCTCCGGTTATATGTTCCTGTCCATAAGATGTCTCTGTCTGATTCATCTCATTGGCTGCCTCCAGAATCATTTTCATAAGTGCTTCATAAAAATCGGCGATTTTCAATACAGCAACTTTTTCAATCATAAAATATGCCTTAAGCGCAGTAACCTCTTCTCCTTCTGACACTGTTAGTAAACTACTTATTGTATCAAACTTCTCCGTACTGGCTCTTAACTGTAATATCAGTTGATTAATTCCCGATACGGTAGATGTTGCCGTCCCATATTCATACTTAATATCATCACTCATGTCATTCCTCCATCACTGATATTCATCAATTTCCATGATTCCATGTAAGAAAAAGGTTATTGCTTGCTCTGAACCGATAAACACATCTTCAAGTTGTGCAATCGGTCCGCCATTTAATTCATCTAATAAACAGGCTATTTTCTCGGATATCAATGCTGCGTAAAAGCCTCCATCTATAGATGTCAAATCCACAATTTTATTTCTGATATCCTTTTCAGCAGTAAGGAGTTCTTCATGGAGTTCCTTTAACTTTGTCTGTACCTCATCAAATTCCGGCTGCTGCAAATTAATATAATCTGCCATTGTTTACCCTCACATTTCTTCATATTTAGGAAGTAACATTCTCTCATAATTGCTTCCGGTATATAAAAGTCCTTCTCCAAGTGTTGGTATATCTTTGGATGAAATCATCGGATAGATATTACTTGCTCCCGGATTACCAATCACAAGCCCGCTTGACGATGTCTTAAACCACTTGGTTAATTCATCAAATCCTTTTGTTTTTGATGAATGTACCGTTGCAATTACACCAATTCCGGTTTCCACTGCTGTTTTAATAATTCTCGTCAATTCCTTAAGTTCTGCCTGATGTGCATTGATAAACTCATCCAAATCATCAATGACAATATAGGAAGGTTCTACCGTTTCATAAAATGTTTTAGGAATTACATTCTTACCGGAACGTACTGCGGCCTCAAACGCACCTTTGTTATTGTTAGAAATCTGCTGCACTTCTTCCATAAAATCTTCCATATCATCACTGTCTTCAACATAACAAATGTTGTGCTTTCCCTTAAATGGATAAAGTTCCATATCATTTGAATCAAATAAGTATACAATTCCGTTACGACTGGCCTGTGCAGTAATCACTTTTGCCAAGTTGGTTTTTCCTTTTCCCGCATCTCCAACAATCAGGAATGGCGACATATTACGGTTATATCCACGAAGTACCACGGATGCCTTATGAAGTCCCAATAGAATTTCATACCTACCGGTTGCTTCGTAGTTGCCTAACATAGTTGACGTAAATGTATCCGGCAATACCGGTATTCTTGGTGCCTTTTGGGTTGGATACATCTCTTTAATCTTCTGAATCAGGTCTTTTAACTTCTCGTTATACTCCATTGCATTTTTAAATGGCACCATAGTGTATGTCTGCATAATGTTAACCTGTTCCATTTTTACCAATGCACGGCCTTCAATAGCCGGTACTTTATAGGTAGACTTACCAACAATCGAACTAGCTTCAGTACCATCTAACAGATATCCGGCAATTCGATTCTTATAGTTATTTAATGCTGTATATTTAATACCGCTTAACCTTCCTGCTGTAACGACCATATAGATTCCTAGTCCCAAACCATCTCTTCCTGTTTTTACAAAGAACTCTTCAATCTCCGGTCCCAATTCTCTTATAATATCGTAATTATCTACAATCAATACGATTGCTTTCAGCGGTGTTTCAGCACTCTGGTTATATACATCGAAGTTCTGTACCATTTTTTTAGCAAACAGCTTTTTACGATGTTTGATTTCATCCTGAATAATAGTCATTATCTTGGTAAGACGCTCATTATCATCAATGGTAATATAATCGCTGGTATGTGGTAACGCATTGAGCGGAATCAATGCATTATTACCAAAATCGCATATATAGAAATTGAGATTTTCTACACTATTTTTTGCTGCCAGACTTAACATTACCGTTTCTAAGAAGGTTGACTTTCCATAGCCTGCTGATGCAAAGAATGCAATATTCCCATCCTTTGTCAGATTAATTGCATATTCCTTCTGTTCCTGCTGTTCCGGAATATCTACAATACCCAGTGGTATGGATAAATCCAATGGTACAGATTCTTGTTCATGGTCATATACATCCTCCTCTTTAACTGTCCATGGACTCATGTGCTGATAAGAAAGCGGTGGAAGCCACGGTCGCTTCACCGGTGGAATATGCATATTTTTAAATATCTCATGGATTTCATCGATTATTGCATCCAACTGTGTTGCTTTTATCTGCTCTACCCCGGTACTTCCTGCACTTTCGCCGTTGACTAACTCTCCCTGTCCCAGTTCATTAATCACATATACTCTGTCATCCAATGCGGCGTTTTCTTCATCCGGAGAATAAACAGCACCGCTAAATGCCGACTGAAACAGTTCGTAGACTTCATTATTACCAACCTGAAGATAAGCACGTCCCGGCTGGGTAATGGATGCCGCATCCGACGTTTTGATAATTTCCTTACTATCTGCCTCATTCTGCACTTTCAAAGCAAGTTTAAATCTGGAGTTTGTCCAGATTTGATCATCAACTACACCCGAAGGCTTCTGTGTTGCTAAAATCAAATGAATACCTAAGCTTCGTCCGATTCGGGCTGCTGATACCAATTCTTTCATAAATTCCGGCTGTTCCTTTTTCAGTTCTGCGAACTCATCACTGATTAAGAACAGATGCGGAATCGGTTCGCTTACCTTCCCAAGTTTGAACAGCTTATTGTAACCATTGATGTGGTTTACATTATTTTCACTGAAAATCTTCTGTCGTCTGGCAAGTTCACTTTTAATGGATGCCATGGCACGCATGCTTTCGCTTCCATCTAAGTTGGTAATAGTTCCAAGAAGGTGTGGTAAATTCTTAAACAGTCCAGCCATACCACCACCTTTGTAGTCGATTAGTAAAAATCCCACTTCATAAGGATGGAAATTAACGGCAAGCGACAATATATAAGACTGCACGATTTCTGATTTACCGCTACCGGTTGTACCGGCAACAAGACCATGTGGGCCATGTGCTTTTTCATGCAGATTCAAATATAGATAATCGTCCTGAGCCCTCATCCCCAGCGGAACTGCAAGTGATTTATGTGATTCCCCTTTTTCCCATCTGGACTTTATCTGTAATTCATTCGGATGTTTCACTTGATACATATCAAAGAATGTAATACTTTCAGGAATCTGGGAAGTAATGCCCTTCTCATGCTTTAATACACTTAAATCTCTTGCCATTGCATCGTATGAAATTCCTTGTGGTTCCTGTAACAGGAAAGAGTAGTTTCTAATCTCTTTATTTTCCAGTAAAAGGGTTCCTTCTTGGGAATTGTCCAGAATAACAACTGTTCCGATATTTTCCGGAAGATTAGCACGCATATGCGTTGTATATATAATGGAAAATCCCAGATTGTCCCCTTCTTTGTTCAGATATTCCATAATGGAATGATCCATAATCAATTTTGGTTCATCAATGATAAACAAAAAATGTGGAAGGAAACGCGCCTCCTTCTTACTTTCTTCTACACGCTGTTTACGCTCTTTTATAATTTGGTGAAGACTTCCCATTACCTGGTCACGCATACGTTCTGAACTGATTAATCCATATACATTAAGTGCTTGTATCTTAAAATGCGGAAACCAACGCATCCACTGAAAATCATCTTCATATTTTTTATCATATACAGAAATAATTTGTAGATCATGATAGCTTTGAGCAAACGTAAGCTGTGATACAATCAACTTTAACTGACCGTGAATCACATCTTTTTCTCCTACAAGACCAAGATGCGACTTCTTGAGATCCAACACAATTGGTTTCTTTTCAATCGTTCCCAAATTGTTCTTAATCTCCCATGCTTCTTTATCCAATGGGTCAGTCTCCATGGATAGTTCTCTATATTCATATTCAACACGAAAGCTAACCGGTTCATCACGATGTCCAATTGAAAAAGTCAAAAAGTCTTCATCCGAAGAACTTCTTTCGTAAATCCTGCTACTGTATGAACGAATCATTCTTTCAATTTTCTTAACATCCGGATAATTATAATGGTAAGCGTCCTCTTCCTTTCGTTTTGCTTCAAAAATTCTCTTTCTCGTATCCAACAAGTATCTATTGTAGATTTCTTCACGTTTACGATTCTGCGTCCGCGTTTCTTTCTTCTCGCAAATAAACTTACCCACTGAACCAATGATACTTACTAATGTTGAAGCAATAGACACGATTACGTAGATTCCCCGTTTCATAAAGATGCTGACTGCCACTGTAATACCGAGCATAATAAGCGGTGTTACAATAATCTGTATCAGACTTGTTTTGCTCATTTCTTTTTTTTCTGGTGGATTCTCAATCTTAATTGTATCCGTCGGTACACGCTTAATTAAGCGTGGAGAACGACGATATGATGGGAACCCCTCAAAATATATGGTCTTATCCTTTTTGCTATCTTTTTTCATAGATATCTCCTGCCATTACTGTGTTTCTTCTGTCTTATATTGCTTTGCCAGTTCTTCAATTTTCTTTGTCAATGCATCCAACTGCTCTACTTTTTCCTCTCCGGGAATTTCAGAGTTCTTCTCTAAAATTGCTTTTTCTGTCATATATGCATATAAAAGCAATTCGTCATCTGAACGTTGCATAGCAATATTTTCCGCCTCCGCAGTATTCAATCTTCCCAGATAAATCCAATACTCCTTCAGTTTTTCTTCACCATCCACAGTAATCGTTTCCAATACATTCTCTTTCTGCTCCGGTGTCAGGTTTTCTCCTTTTACATAGGAAACTGCAAGAATATACTTCAAATATCTATCCATATATTTCATATCAATATCTTCCAAATCATCGATAACCTGTACATATTTTCCGTCTAAAAAGCTGTTCTGTGCCTCTAACATTGCGTTTTTACGTGGTAACAGTTTCCCCGCGGCATACACAATATAAATACCTGCTGCCGCAATAATGGCAATGGTTACTGCCATATACCATACATTCATCTGATACCATGCCTTATTTACTTCGACTCTCTTAGAAAAGACAGCTTCCCTCTCTGTCTCATAAGCTGCTTCAAGCCATTCTTCCATACATTCACAATCACCGATTACAGCTAATTCCTTTAGGTTACTGTTTTTCTTATAAAGATCACTGCCACCCAGATAGTAATCATTAAAATCATATTTGTTCTGAAGAACATGCGCAGTTAATGCTCTATACTGCTCCGCCAGTTCTTCTAATTCACCTGATACACCCGGCTCATATGTTTCCCTTCTTTTTACATAAATCCGGAAATTTCTATCATAGTAAAGATTTTCCGGACTAATCGTAAAACGATAGTATTCATGCTCTTCTGCTAATTTTGCCACTTCTAAAAGCGCCCGCAATCGGTCAATCTTTTTTTCTTCCCGAAGCATTGAAAATGGTTTCTTACCTTCTATTTCATAACGGAATATTACCGTTTCCTTTTCTTCTTCCATGCAGCAATCCAAAAACTGCTCTCCCGGTTTTCTTAATTCCTCAAAATCTTCGTCTGTCTTTATGTATATTTCTGATTTTTTTAATACTTCTTCTAACTCTTCTGTAAAGAATGTTCCCATCCCTGCGTTTCCTTTCTATCTGATGTATAAAATATCTCCGTTATATACTCCTGCCTGCTGATAGGTAAGTTGTATATCTATATGTTCATCTAACCGCTCTGAAAAAACACAACACTCTGCGGTCTCATTCCCAGGTAATACTCCGCCATCTTCCAGAATCAGTAAGGTGTCTGAAATCTTCTGTTCGCGATTGACTTTTATGTCTGCTTTAAACTGTTTGCTTTCCTGACTTAATGTAATAATCATGTCTTATTTCTCCGTGCTTTCTTATCACTAAATAAAAATAGGTACAGTGCAGTTACTGCCAGTATACCTATCAATACCAGACTTACATCCATTAATGATACTCCCATATCATTTCCCATATAGTTCTGTGATAATACTGTTTCTTCCTGTGTCGTAAATAACTGTTCCCTAATGTATGTATCATAATTTTCCATTACAGTTGCTTTTTTAACAAAAACCATTGTTTCCAACCATTGTCGGTCTTCTTCTATTTGTTCATACACATCATCCATGCTTTCTTGGAAAACATCTGAAAAAACATCTACACCGTATAAATCAGTTAAAGAACTATACGTATCCTGTCTTTGTTTTACCATTTCCGGATGCAACTCAATGGCACTATCTAAATTGGACTGTCCTGTTTGACCCATAAAGTACTTCTCACCTACTTCCTAAAATCATAGAAAAGATGACAACAAAGCCGGTAAGCATCTTTTGCATAGCCGGCTTTGATATATCACTCTATATTAACCAATCGAAACATGTGCACTGCCACCATATGCAGCTTCTACTTCCTGCATATCATTTATATAATTGGTTACCATTTCTGTAATTTCCAACATAGTGCTGGTGGTTTCTTTCATAGCCTTCATAAGCGTATCGTAGTCACCTTCAAAGGTTGTCTTTGCCTGACCCACCCATACATCACTAAGCGAACCAACCAGCGTATCTACATACCCTGCTATTGTATCAACTTGACCAGCATAATCCCTCAACTTAGTGCAATTATCTCTCATGTCATCATAAGAAAGTTTTACTTGATTCTCCATTTTGATACCTCCATCATTTTTTTATTAAAAAGCACATGGCTGCTTTTACTCATTATCGCTCGCATCTTTTGAGAAATTGCGAATTCTCATAAATAACAATGTACAAATACACATACACCAAGTCACAATCATACCAATAAAGATATTACGTAACATATCAGAATCATGCCATATTGTTGTTCTATTTCTAGATATACTAGCATCCGTCATCTGAATAGGTTTTACCATAAAATCATATGCCTGTACGTATTCCAATTGTCCAACTCTCGTATACGGCAATTTTTGCTGAAAGCTTCCTAAAATATCTGTATTAAGTGCATTCATTGACTCACGGTACTCCTTCGCAAGACTCACCTCTTTGTCTACATTTCCTGCCGTATTATGATATGCGTCTTCTAATTCTTCCTGCATTATTGCCATAGTGTCATTTGCATCCTCTACAGCATCAGAAACATACTCCTCATATTCCCCATGCACATCCACTATTTGATTCTCTAATGCAAAAATATTATCCCCAAATTCTTCCAGAAGCTTGTCCATTGCATCATAGTCATATAAAGAGAAGAGGTCGAATTCTACAAGTTCTGTTATATACTCTTCCAATGGCATAAGCATTGTCTCCCCTGCTTTCTGCACATTCTGGTTTTCCCCTTCTATTTCTTCTCGCAACGGTATTACAACCTCCTCTTCAAAAATAGAAGAGTACTCCTGTATATCCATCTTTGGTATTTTATTCACTTCCTCTGTTAATATCTGAAACGGTTCTAAAGCAATATCTGCACTATACACATCGTCAACATCAATGAGTTCAATTTCTTGTATCTGAGTCACTTTTCCCTCTAACTCTTCCAGTCTTTCAAGTGTTGCAACAATGTCCGCCGTTACTTCTGCATTCATTTCTACATCTGGTTCCTGCTCACCGTCATACTGTCCTTCTCCACCTGCATGCTCAGACAGTATGTTTCTTAAATCCCCTATTATTTCCTGTGTTTCATTTATCAGCTGTCTATTCACTGCATTGCCATTTTCAATCAGGGTATTACTTTCCTGTAAACAACTTTCAATATTCTCTTTAATAATTTGAGGAATAGGTTTTATTTCCACATCAAAATTGAACCCGTCGTCAATCTCATCCTCTATATTCGATTCCTCTCCATTTATATTGTCCTCAACTGAGGTATTACCATCTCCCAGTTCACCACTTCCGTCGCCTTCTTGTTCAACTTCTTCTCTTATTTCTTCTTCTGTTAAAATTGACACAATATCTACAATCTGCTTTTTTTGTTTTTCAAATTCAACATCGTAATCTGTAATATACGTTTCTAAGTTCTCCAAGCCCGGCTCAATTACAGAATCTCCATTTTCATCTACTGCAATGTCTATTTCCGATACTGCTTCGTAAAATGCTTCTACCTCGGCAACTACATTTTCCTCTTTTTCCTTCATTGCTGTAAATGCATCCTCTCCCTCTTTAACGAAGGACTCATAATTTTCATAAATCGAATCAAGAATTTCTTCATTCTTATCAAATGTTTCATGAAATTCAATTTCTTCCAAATCAGGGTCAATTCTATCTACTTCTTCATATTCGGGAAGCACAAGAAGCGCGTTAGCGTCCACAGCCAAAAGTCGCTCCATCTCCGACATGTCATTATTTAATATTACTCCTGACAAATCTTGTACATTATGAAACTCAGCCAGTAATGCCTGCACATACATGTAAGACATATTCGTGTTTAAGCCAATTTCAAAGTTTTTAACATTGGCCATCGTTAACCTACTGACGTCTTCCCGCAGATTGGGATTCATCGCAAACTCCAGAACAGCTTTCGTAGGAATATTATTAATACTTGTAGCATTCTGAGAAAATTCAGCCGGAATCAGAATATATGCTGCATAGCTTCCATCTAATATACCCTGCCTTGCACTTTCCAAGTTCTCAATTGTCAGATTATCTGCTTCTAAATCCATTAATATTGTTGAATAATATTTTTTTACTCCATCCTCATAAATACCTTCATCTAGATTTACCACTGCGATATCTGTTACAACTTCTGCTTGGTCCTGTTGCTTTATTCGTTCTTTCTCGTTATGCATACCAATAAGAACTCCTGCTATAACCAGAATGCCCACTAAAATCAAAAGCGACATATAATACACAATTTTTTGAATCCGTAATGACATATTTTTTCTCATTTCAATATTTCTATCTTTCTCTAATACTGACATCAGCATTTTAATGCGCTAAAGTGTATTTCACTTGAATATTCCTATTTTCGCAAAAAAATTGATAATTTTTGTTGAAACAACTATTTTCAATAGATTTTTAGTTTGAGTGTTTTTGGAACTATAAAACACAAAAAAAGAAGCCGCTTAGTTACAACGGCCCCTCTCAAGTGTCATAATATTTTTCAAATTCTATTGACTCTCTTTTTTATACTCCCTATAACGTCTAAAAAAGGTTGATACGCTAATTCCCAATCGCTCTGCTATTTCTTTTGCAGTAATTCTATCGGATTCATACAAATAAAAAAACTCTTGTAATTCCATCCTATCAATCCTAATTCTGGTTCTTCCTTTGTAATTCCCCTGCTTAGAGGACTTTTTAATCCCTTCCCTGCGTCTCTCATCCAAATACTTTCTTTCTGTTTTGTATAAGGACATGAACAATTCATAGTATGATTTTCTATTACTGTCATTGATTACAAAATCATTTGTTCTTACCTCTCCTCCGGAACATATTGTTTCAAGTACTTTACGACAAATTATTGAGCTTCGATTACCCAATTCATCAATGGACGAAACTTCTACATTCTTTATTTCCGGTCTGTCTACGTACAAACTATCCCCTGAATATCTTAATTCAGTCCGAACTAACCATTCCAAACGGTTAAGATACTGCATATTGTGTGATTCCAATAAAACCCACAAATCTTCTCTATTTTCTCCGGGAGTCCGCTCACTAATAAATACCGGAACAATATTTTCACGTATATAGGATTCTTTCCTCAGGTCCAAATCCAATCCCGGAATCCCTTGAAAATCCTGTTCCGACAGTAAATCTATTACACTATAATTAGGACTTATTTTGTAAAAAAAACTTTCATCTTCCCGTTCGGTATATTCTATTTTTCCAATATAATAGGTAAACCCCAATTCATCATCCAAACAAATTATTCCGTTTGTTACTACTTCTTTCATCAGATTACCCTCTTTCCATTAACTTATCATAGGATGCCTTAATTATTTGTTCATATCGTTCCTGTATCATGTGCGAATAAAATAATTTCTGTGTATCTGTAATCAGCGGTGTATTTCCTATTAGCTCCATTATCTGTTCCATATTTATTCTTGTGAACACCGAAACTAAGGCTTGATTACATTCCTGAAATTCCAAGCTGTTAATTACTTCATAATATGAACTTTTTTTACCATGCAACTTAATCTGGGATGTGGGAAATTTGAAGATACGCTTGTCTGTTTCTTCATTTGATGTGATAATCTGTTTCATTTCATCCTCATCGACCAAATTAGGAAACAGCGAGGAACCGTTATCAAAAACCGGAGCTAGCGTATATTTATTTTTTTCTTTAATAAATCCCCAGTTTGCTCCGTGTCTATCAAAATTACCCAGCAAAGCATCCACTATATATACTTCCCAAAAGGCCGAGACAGTTTCTTCTACATTTGTAAGTTTAGAATTATCCCGTAGCATCTGCATAATATCCTGATAATCATACTGATATGTCTCTTTATCCTGATCTAAAGTACTTTCTCCCACTTCATTAAAAGGAACAAACTGTCTACCTGCTATATTAAAATCTTTACATGCAACTACTTGTTCATTATCCCTAAAGCCAAGATATGTCTTATGTGTCTCAAACCCACAAAGTTCAAAAACATGAGAACCTATATACTCGGAAACGTGATTATTCCTTTTCCCAAAGGCAGTCTGCTTCCGGAATTTCAACATATATTCATCCCCATCTACAATAATTCCCAACTTTCTCTCTGAACCGCCATAATATTTTCCACTTAATTCATATTTTGAAAAATCGATTGCCTGCATAATATTTCCTCATCCACAATGATTCTGTATGGTATAAGAGTATAATTTTATTTAATATGTGTCAATAGAATTTTGTTTTTATTTTGATATGACATGTGTTTGTAAGACGATTTTAATAAAAAGAACTGAGATGGATTATAATCGTCCACGTTTGGGATACGGCTCAAATCCATCTCAGTTCTTCTAATTATTCTTAATTCTTATTCACTTTTCGTCGTAATCCATTTCAGATACCCATTGATAAATCCATCAATGGCACCATCCATAACCGCGTCCACGTTACCGCTTTCCACGCTGGTACGATGATCCTTTACCATAGTGTATGGCTGGAATACATAGGAACGAATCTGATTGCCCCAGCCGATATCGGAAACTTCACCACGGATATCAGAGAGTTTTTCACGATTTTCTTCCTGTTTTAACATATATAACTTGGCACGCAACATCTGCATCGCCTTGTCCTTATTCTGATGCTGGCTACGCTCGTTCTGGCACTGTACCACGATTCCTGTCGGGAAGTGGGTGATACGGATAGCCGATGAGGTCTTGTTGATATGCTGACCGCCGGCACCACTGCTTCGATAAGTATCGACACGGATGTCATCATCATTGATTTCAATATCGATATCCTCGTTAATTTCAGGCATTACATCCAGTGACACGAATGATGTCTGGCGTTTGCCCTGGGCATTGAATGGGGAAATACGCACCAGTCTGTGGACACCCTTTTCGGCCTTGAGATAACCATAGGCATTTTCGCCATTGACTTGGAAAGTCACTGACTTAATCCCCGCTTCATCACCATCCAGATAGTCAAGAACCTCTACAGAATAGCCCTTTTTCTCTGCCCACCTGGTATACATACGATACAGCATGCTTGCCCAGTCACAGCTCTCCGTTCCGCCGGCACCGGCATTTAACTTAAGAATGGCATTATTCTTATCAAATTCACCGGATAATAAAGTGCTGATTCGGATACTCTCTAATACTTCAATAAAGGAATCCAGCTCGCTTCGAATCTCCGGAATCAATTCCGGGTCTTCCTCTTCGTATCCCATCTCAATCAATGTTTCAATATCGTCATACTGTGTTGCCAGATTCTCATAGCTCTCTGCAACATCCTTAAGACTTTTTAACTCTTTCATCTTTGCATTGGAGCTATCAGGATTATCCCAGAATCCCGGGGCTTCCATTTCCATTTCCAATTCTTCCACCCGCCTAGCTTTATTTGCTAAGTCAAAGTGAATCCCTCACTTCCGCTAATGGTGTCTTGTAAGATAAAAGCTCTGTTTTCATCTGGTCTAATTCAACCACTCTGCGTCACCACCTTTTGTAAAATCATTCATTTAATCTGAAATTATATTATCATAATCTGCAAATAATTCAATATTACTCCCATTACAGAAACGAAAAAGCAATCCCTACGTCCGCACAATACCGCAACAGGTTCCTACGTAATCAATCTCGTCCATGCGTTTAAAGACCATGTCTTTGCCTTCGTTATGCAGACATTTTAAACGATACCGGTTCTCTTCTTCCATAAACTTCCGTATGTACGCTTTTGCTTCTCTGTAAAATACTGCATATTCATTATGCGCCGGAAACCGGTTTGCTATCAATACAATATCATCCTTACAGCAAAACGGAACCAGGTCGTTGTTAGCCATACGGATAGCTGTAAAAGCTTCCGGATTGGATGTATATATCTCTACCGTCTCACAATGTTCAAAAGCAATCCCCTGACGGACATTTCCATGAGGAATTAAGCAAGGAATCAAATGCTTATCTTTTGCTTCCCTATCCGCTTTTGCTGCCAATGCTTCGTATTTGGCCGTCAAAGAAATCAGGCTCTTACCATGATGTCCGCACGTCTTATAATATTGGAGAAGTACCCGTTCCTCCGCAGAATGGGTACACTGTCCTACCAGACAGTTTACACTGATATCCAATGCTTTGGACATTTTTAACATAGTAGAAAGCTTTGGGTCCGGTGTCTTTCCATAATAAATATTGCGGACTGTCTCAATCGGCAAATCGCACATTTCCGCAAAATCTTCCTTGGAAATCCCCCTTACGGCAAGCAAATCTCTCAGTCGTTCACTTAACATTTTATCCCCCACACTTCCATGCCTGCGGCATGCGTAAATTTGATAAAATGATGTTATACGGAACTGGTTTTCTTGTCAATATTTAAAATTTATTTTAAAAAATCTTTGCCGCTTTTTTACCAATATAGCACTTAGAAAAATCCTAATATTAATCCGCCCACAATAGCCGAGCCAATCTGTCCTGCCACATTGGCTCCCACGGCCTGCATCAGAATAATATTATTTGGCAGTTCCTCCTGGGCCATTTTCTGCACAACCCTTGAAGACATGGGAAATGCGGATATCCCGGCTGCGCCCACCATGGGATTGATTTTTTCCCGCAAAAACAGGTTCAAAAGTTTTGCTAACATTACGCCGCCAATGGTATCAAAAATAAAAGCAATAAGCCCGATAGCCATAATCAGAAGGGTTTCCTTGCGGATAAACTTATCCGCCTGCATGCTAAAGGATATCGTAATACCCAGCAATATAGTAATCAAATTTGTGAGCGAATCCTGGGCGGTCTTGGCAAGACTATCTAACACACCACATTCCCGTAACAGATTTCCAAACATTAAAAAGCCAACCAATGATACCGACATGGGTGCTATCAATCCGGCCACAAAGGTTACTGCAATTGGGAAAATGATTTTTGCCCTTGCAGATACGGTTTTATCCGGATAAACCATCTTAATTTGTCGCTCTTTTTTACCGGTAATCAGTTTTATGGTCAATGGCTGAATTATCGGCACCAATGCCATATACGAATATGCGGCCACTGCAATGGGACCTATGTAATTGGATTTTAGAATCTGGGAAACCAATATGGAAGTGGGACCGTCTGCGGCGCCAATCATTCCGATAGAGGCTGCATCTTTCACATCAAAGCCGAGAAATAATGCAATTCCTATAGCAACAAAGATTCCTGCCTGCGCAGCCAGCCCAAACAAAAACAGAATCGGTTTCTGGAGAAGAGGCGTAAAATCAATCATAGCCCCTATTCCGATAAACAGCAGCACCGGCAAGGCTTCCGAAGCCTCAATTCCTACTTCATAAAGCCACTGGATAATTCCCCGGATTTCACCGATGCCTTCTATGTTCTGGTTAATCACACCGCTGTTTGGCAGATTTACCAATATAGCACCAAATCCCATGGGCAATAGCAATGCAGGTTCGTATTTCTTTCCTATCGCCAAATAAATCAGTCCTAATCCAATTATGTACATAGCTATCTGCTGAAATGACATCCTACTTTACCTCCACCTTTTTATGCAGGAATTTCTTATGCTCTGCCTATCATTCCTGTATGCCGTTTCCTCCAAGAAAATCTTATTTCAAGTTTTACTGTCGCAAAATATCACTCTCAACATTATTTTATGCAGGAAAAAACTTTATATGTGGCTGAAAAGACACATTTGCTACCCGGATGGGGAAACAATCTATCACTTCAGAAAACAAAAAATCCCATAGTCCTATGACTATGGGATTCCATATTCTATTTATTTACGTCCGCAGCATTGTTTGAACTTCTTGCCTGAGCCGCAAGGACATGGGTCGTTTGGATAAACCTTTGCTATATCTCTCTTAACCGGAGTTTTTCCGAGAGAATCGTCCTTATTGGTTCCGGTTACCTGAGCCACCTGTTCACGCTCTACCTTCTGCTCTACTTTTACGTGGAAAAGAAGTTTGACGGTTTCTTCTTTGATGTTTTCTGTTAAGGCATCAAACATTTCGTAACCGCTTAATTTATATTCAACAAGCGGGTCTTTCTGTGCATATGCCTGCAAACCAATACCCTGGCGGAGCTGGTCCATATCGTCAATGTGGTCCATCCACTTGCGGTCAATTACCTTCAGTAAGATTACACGCTCCAATTCACGGATTGCTTCCGGTTCCGGAAACTCTGCTTCTTTGGCTTCGTATAATTTAACGGCTTCGCCCTTTAACTGCTGTTTTAAATTATTCTTACCTTCCGATACGATACGTTCTTTGGTAAGCGGCTGCAATGGCACGATTGGCAACAGAAGGGAATTCAGTTCTGCTAAATTCCAATTTTCTGCATACTGCTCTTCACCGATTACAATATCCACTGTATTGTCTACGATGTCCGTAATCATCTTATAGATTACATCACGCATGCTCTCACCATCGAGTACACGACGTCTTTCTGCGTAAATAATCTCTCTCTGTTCATTATTAACCGCATCGTATTCTAACAGGTTCTTACGGATACCATAGTTATTGCCTTCGATTTTCTTCTGGGCACTTTCAATGGCATTGGTAAGTGTGCTGTGTTCAATCTCCTGATTTTCCGGAATACCCAAAGCGTTGAACATATTAATCAGACGCTCTGAACCAAACAGACGCATCAAATCATCTTCCAGTGAGATGTAGAACTTGGATTCACCCGGATCTCCCTGACGGCCTGCACGACCACGGAGCTGATTATCAATACGGCGGGATTCATGACGCTCTGTACCAATAATCTTAAGACCACCGGCTGCTTTTGCCTCATCGTCCAGCTTAATATCCGTACCACGTCCTGCCATGTTGGTTGCAATAGTAACATTACCGCAGATACCTGCATCCGCTACGATTTCCGCTTCCATTTCGTGGAACTTGGCATTCAATACCTTGTGCGGAATACCTCTTTTGCTGAGAAGTCGGCTGATTTCTTCAGAAGAATCAATGGTAATGGTACCAACAAGTACCGGCTGCCCCTTAGCATGTGCTTCCACAACCGCTTCTACAATGGCATGGAGTTTTTCCTTCTTAGTCTTATAAACCGCATCCTGTAAATCCTTACGGGCTACCGGACGGTTAGTCGGAATCTCAATAACGTCCATTCCGTAAATATCGCGGAATTCTTTTTCTTCTGTTAAAGCGGTACCTGTCATACCTGCTTTCTTTGTAAATTTATTAAAGAAGTTCTGGAAGGTAATAGTAGCCAGAGTCTTACTCTCTCTCTTAACCTTTACACGTTCCTTCGCTTCAATCGCCTGATGAAGACCGTCTGAATAACGGCGTCCCGGCATAATACGTCCGGTAAATACATCAACAATCATAACCTGATCATCTTTTACCACATAATCCTGATCCCTATGCATCAGATTATGGGCACGCAATGCAAGAATAATATTATGCTGGATTTCAAGGTTCTCCGCATCTGCGAAGTTCTCAATATGGAAGAACTGCTCTACCTTCTGTACACCGCGTTCCGTCAGGTTAACAACTTTATCTTTTTCGTTTACAACAAAGTCACCGGTCTCCTCTCTTTCAACACCCATAAGGATATCCATCTTAGAGAGGTCTTCCACGTCCTGACCACGTTCCATCTGTCTTGCGAGTAAATCACATGCCTCGTAAAGCTTGGTGGATTTGCCGCTTCGTCCGGAAATAATAAGAGGAGTTCTGGCTTCGTCAATCAGTACGGAGTCCACTTCGTCGATAATGGCAAAATGCAAATCACGAAGTACCAACTGTTCCTTATAAATAACCATGTTGTCACGGAGGTAATCAAAACCGAGTTCATTGTTGGTTACGTATGTGATATCGCAATTGTACGCTTCCCTACGTTCCTCGGATGTCATACCATTGAGTACAACACCTACCTTAAGTCCTAAAAATTCATGAACCTGTCCCATCCACTCAGCATCTCGCTTTGCCAGATAATCGTTGACGGTAACAACATGAACTCCCTTTCCTTCCAAGGCATTCAGATACGCCGGAAGTGTGGATACCAAGGTCTTACCTTCACCGGTACGCATCTCTGCAATACGTCCCTGATGCAAAATAATACCACCGATAATCTGAACTCTGTAATGCTGCATTTTAAGTACACGCTTAGCGGCTTCCCGAACGGTTGCATATGCCTCCGGAAGAATGTCATCCAGAGTTGCACCATTTGCCAGGCGTTCCTTATATTCTTTGGTCTTTGCACGAAGTTCTTCATCTGAAAGTGCAGCCATAGCCGGTTCGAGAGCTTCTACCTTATCCGCAATCGGATATATTCTTTTTAATTCTCTCTCACTATGGGTTCCAAAGACTTTGTCTATAATCTTCATACCTAATCTCCATTCATCAGAAAAGCACGTCTTCACACAAAAATACGCACTTCCCCCTTTTAAACTCAAAGCCTATTGTAACAGAAATGAAAATGCAATTCAACCATTAGCCTATAACGGAACTCTTAACTTTTTGTTAACTGTTTAGCCATGCGCCGGAATCACAGTTCTGCTGTGATTTCGGACTTGGCATGACTAAACACTAATTCGCATGCTGTATTTTTACATGTACACACCCCTTGTTTTCTTGCTTTTTATCATGCAAAGTGCTATCTTTTTAGTAGTGGTGTTTATCACCAAAAACAATGGGAAACACCTCAACCGTTTCCCGGTAACAGATAATAATATAATAAAACAGAGGTGCAAACAAATGAGCAAAACTTTTGACGATTTACTTTGGAAAGTAAATTCATGTGACAAAAAGAAATTAGCAGTTGCAGTTGCCCAGGATAAGGCAGTTTTAGAAGCTGTTAAAGCGGCTAAAGAGCGTAACATCGCAGATTCCATTTTAGTTGGGGATGCCGACAAAATTAATGAAATTGGCGCTTCCCTCGGCATGAACATGGCAGACTATGAAGTGATTGACGTAAAGGATATCACAGAAGCTTCTCTTACTGCCGTAAAATTAGTTCATGACGGAGATGCCGACATGTACATGAAAGGTCTTTTAGACACTAAGACATTTTTAAAGAGCGTTCTTGACAAAGAAGTGGGCCTTCGTACCGGTAAACCATTATCCCATGTATGCGTATTTGAAATTCCGGGAATTGACCGTCTTCTTTTTATGTCAGACGTTGCTTTCATTCCATATCCAACCTTGGAAGACAAAGTTTGCATGATTGAATATACAACCGAAATTGCGAGAGCATGTGGCGTTGCATGCCCTAAGGTAGCTCCTCTTGCTGCTGTTGAAGTCGTAAATCCTAAGATGCCTAACACAGTAGAAGCAGCTGAGCTTACTAAGATGAACGAAGAAGGTAAGATTACCGGATGCATTATTGACGGACCTCTTTCCATGGATATTGCTTTATACAAAGAAGCGGCTGAAGAAAAGGGTGCCCTTAACCGAAAGGTTGCAGGTGATGCGGATGTTCTTATTTTCCCTGATATGCATGCAGGTAATTTAGTATACAAATCTATCGTACATATGGTTAATTGCAAAAACGGTAATGTCCTTACAGGAACCGCTGCTCCTGTTATCTTAACATCCCGTTCTGACGATTGTGAGACAAAGGTTAATTCCATTGCTCTTGCAGCCGTTGTTGCAGAAGAATTAAAGAAGAACAAATAATTTTTTAAGGAGAATGAACATGGCAATTAAAAGTTTAATTATCAATCCGGGTTCAACATCTACCAAAATCGGTGTGTTTGAAGACGAAACATTATTATTCGAAGAAACCTTAAGACATTCTACAGAAGAAATCGCTCAGTACGCTTCCATCGTAGACCAGAAGGATTTCCGTAAAGAAATCATTACTAACTTATTAAAATCAAAAGATTTTGACATTAACTCCTTAGGCATGGTAGTAGGCCGCGGTGGTATGTTAAAGCCAATTCCGGGTGGTACATACGCTGTAACAGATGACTTACTTCACGACTTAAAGATTGGTAAGCAGGGACAGCATGCATCTAACCTTGGTGGTATTTTAGCAAGAGAAATCGCTGACTCCATCGGCGTTCCTTCTTTCATTGTAGACCCTGTAGTTGTTGATGAAATGTGTGATATCGCCAGATACTCAGGTGTACCTGAACTTCCTAGAACAAGCGTATTCCACGCTCTCAACCAGAAGGCAGTTGCAAAGCGTTATGCCCAAGAAACAGGTAAGGCTTATGACTCCCTTAACTTAATCGTTGTTCATATGGGTGGCGGTGTTTCTGTCGGTGCTCATTTAAACGGCCGTATCATTGATGTATTTAATGCTTTAGACGGTGACGGTGCTTTCTCTCCGGAAAGAGCCGGTGGTGCTCCTGTAGGTGCATTAATCAAAATGTGTTTCTCAGGCGAGTACACAGAAAAAGAAGTATACAAGAAATTCGTTGGTAACGGCGGTTTCAATGCATACTTAGGCACAAACGATATGCGTGATGTAGAGAAAATGGTTAACGAAGGGGATGCAAAAGCAACGGAAATCCGTGATGCATTTATCTTCCAGGTAAGCAAGGACATCGGTTCTATGGCTGCTGTATTAAACGGAAAGGTAGACCAGATCGTTGTGACCGGTGGTATCGCTTATGATAAGGGTGTCGTAGCAGGATTAAGAGAACGTTGCGAATGGATTGCACCATTCACAATCTATCCTGGTGAAGACGAATTGCTTGCTCTTGTACAGGGCGGCTTACGTGTAGTAAACGGAGAAGAAGAAGCAAAAGTATACTAAGATTTTTAATAGAAGGGCATCGCAAGATGCCCTTTTTAAAACAAAGGAGTTTGTAATATGACAAAGAAAGAATTAGCAATTGCATTGCATGATAAAGGATACAACTGCTGCCAGGCTGTTGTATGTGCATTTAAAGACGAATTAGGTGTGGACGAAGAAACTCTTTTCAAAGCAGGCGAAGGCTTTGGCCTAGGAATGGGTTGCATGAAAAGTACCTGCGGAGCCATTTCCGGAGCTGTTATGGCTGCCGGTTTTAAGAACTCTACAGCAAATTTTGACGGTCCTAAGAGCAAAGCTGATACCTATGCATTATGCAAGAAGATATTAGATGCTTTCGAAAAGAAAAACGGTTCTTTAGTTTGCAAAGACTTAAAAGGCATCGAAACAGGCGTAGTATTACGTTCCTGTCCGGGCTGCATCGAAGATGCGGTTGAAATCGTTCAGGAAGTGTTAGGATTATAATCCACCATAACAAAAAGGGACCTTATGGTCCCTTTTTTATTTGGCTTCAGCCCCGGATAATGTCACGATACAATAGAAGCCGGATGCT
>JAZSEL010000123.1:0-48301 GCA_045531685.1 Lachnospiraceae bacterium
CTTATTGGACAAAAAAATCCCATGCACTACTCTTGTAATGCATGGGACGTAATATACGCGGTTCCACCCTGCTTGCTTCCTACGCTGTTGCGTCTTACGGAAACCTCTCATAACAGTCAGCATATTTTCTAACTGTCTACCCTGTAACGTAGGTGACACGGACCGGATTGGGGCCACTCAGAGTTAGTTTTCAAATGGTTCTGCGTAAAGGTGCTTCCAGCAATATGCACCCCTCTCTGGTACGTTCCGCATTCTACTCGTCTCGTCAACGTGTTACACATATTCTATTCCATTCCTTTTTATTTGTAAAGAAAAAATTGCATTTTTCACTTGCCTTTTGAATTGTTTCTTGCTATAATACAATTCGTTGGTAAAACAACAAGGCAAATAGGGGAATAGTACAGTGGCAGTGCGGCGGTCTCCAAAACCGTTAACGGGGGTTCGAATCCCTCTTCCCCTGCTAGTAAAGAGATGCAGATGCATCTCTTTTTTTGTTGTCTCCTACATATAAACACATGCAAAAACGACTTGCCACCAAGACAAGTCGTTTTTCTTATATATATTCCATCGCATCCTGAACGGACGCCACTCCGATTACTTTAATTCCTGCTATCTTCTTACAGGCTTCTTCATTGGTCTTTGGCACGATACATGTAGTAAAACCTAACTTTTTGGCTTCTGCTACTCTGTTCTCTGCCATACTGACTGCACGCACTTCACCGCTTAATCCAATCTCCCCGAATGCAATCAGTTTATCATCAATGGCACGGTTCTTAAAGCTGGATACTACCGCCATAACAACACCAAGGTCAATGGCAGGTTCAGTAATCCTTAATCCCCCTGCAATATTCACATAGGCATCACAGTTGGAAATGGATAAACCTAATCTTTTCTCCAAAACTGCCATAAGCAGATTCAGACGGTTTAAATCACTTCCCGCTGTCTGCCTTCTCGGAAAACCAAAGCTTGTAGGTGATACCAGCGCCTGAATCTCTAACAGAATCGGTCTGGTACCTTCCATGGAACAGGACACCACTGAGCCGCTGGCTCCCTCAGGCTTTCCATTTAACATGTATTCGGAAGGATTGAGTACTTCCTGCAGTCCCTCGTTACGCATCTCAAACACACCGATTTCATTAGTAGAACCAAAACGGTTCTTAACACCTCTTAATATACGATAGGAAGCATGTCTGTCGCCCTCAAAGTACAATACCGTATCCACCATATGCTCAAGCACTCTAGGTCCTGCTACCGTACCTTCCTTAGTCACATGACCCACGATAAAAATAGTCACTCCCTGTTCCTTAGCAAGACGCATAAACACAGCCGTTGCTTCTCTTACCTGGGACACACTGCCGGGAGCCGACGAAATCTCTTCCTGAAACATAGTCTGGATGGAATCAATCACCACCACATGAGGCTTGGTTTTCTTAATGGTATCCTCTATAACATCCAAATTAGTCTCACAAAATAATTTCATATTATCATTTATGGTTCCGATTCTGGATGCACGCATCTTTATCTGGCGAAGGGACTCTTCTCCGGATACATACAGCACTTCTTTCTTTGCATCGGACAGATGCTTGCACACCTGCAACAAGAGCGTCGATTTTCCAATACCCGGATCACCACCTACCAAAATGAGGGAACCGCTTACGATTCCACCACCCAATACCCTATCCAATTCTTTTATTCCAATCTGCAGCCTTTCTTCTTCCTCTGAGGATATCTGGGATAAAGTATACGGGCTCTTTCCCGTATCCCGGTTAGAGCCCGTTTTCAGACTTTTTCCTTTATTGGATGTCGTCACTTTTTCTTCAATAAAAGTATTCCATGACTTACATCCCGGACATTGTCCCATCCACTTTGAGGATTCATATCCACATTCGCTGCAGAAGTATACAAAGCTGTTCTTTGCCATAACTACTCCGCACTCATTTACAAAAAATTAGCATTTCTTTACTTCTACCGCAACTGATTTGCCGGATGACAAATCAATACTTAAATTCATCTTACCGCCTAAATTGGTAGTGTCAAAGCCGGCATTTTCACCATCTAACAATACCTTGTATTCCTGTTCTTCTTCCAGACCTATGGTAATCTGCGTATCTGCACTTCCTTTTACCGTAAAAGTAACACCATCTGCTTCTTCCACGAAGCTAGACACTGTGGTTCCCGGTACTGATTCGTAAACAAACATACCATTCTTTTCCAATTTGGTCATGGTCTGATAGGTCTTAACCTTTAACAAATCTCCCTGATACGGATAATCTTCCACCTTGGCTTTCTGTGCCAATGTATGATCTCCAAACCCCAAGCTGCCGTCTGCCTCTGTAAAAAGCAGGTTATCTGCTGATGCCATCTTTTTATCCTCCGCAATCTCGATATCATTGTCTGTCAATTCGATATCTTTTAATGAATTAAGTATACATTATTTCCCTGTAAAATGCTACTCTTTTCTGTTTTATACCACATCAAAAACAATCTTTTTCTCCTGGTAACGCACCTTTACCGTATCGCCGTTTTTTACCTTCTGTTCCAAGATTTCTTCTGCTAACAGGTCTTCAATCTCACTCTGGATGGCACGCTTTAACGGACGGGCTCCCATCTTAAGATTCATATATTTTTCCACGATAGCGGTTTTTACTGCCGGAGTGATAACAAGTTTAATATCACAAAGGGTTGCACAACGGTTTACCAAATCCTTAGAAAGAAGTGTCATAATCTCTTTCATGTCATCCTTCATTAACTGATGGAACACGATAATTTCATCAATACGGTTGATAAATTCCGGTTTGAATACACGTTTTACTTCTTCCATTACACCGTTTTTCATTTTTTCATAATCTTTTTCTTTGTCTTCCTTAGAAGCAAATCCAAGATTCTTCGGGTCCACAATGCGGGATGCCCCTGCATTGGAGGTCATAATAATAACCGTATTTTTAAAGCTTACCTTACGTCCCTTGGAATCGGTAATATGTCCGTCATCCAATACCTGAAGGAGAATATTAAACACATCCGGATGTGCTTTTTCAATCTCGTCAAAAAGTACCACAGAATACGGATTGCGGCGTATCTTTTCGCTTAACTGACCGCCTTCATCAAAACCTACATACCCTGGAGGAGAACCTATCATCTTAGATACGGAATGGCCTTCCATGTATTCGGACATATCCACCCGGATTAATGCATTCTCATTTCCAAACATGGCCTCTGCCAATGCCTTACTCAATTCCGTCTTACCCACACCTGTTGGTCCAAGGAATAGGAAGGAACCAATTGGCCTTTTCGGGTCCTGCAAGCCAACACGGCCTCTCCGCATAGCTCTTGCTACCGCCGCAACCGCTTCCTTCTGACCCACCACACGCTTGTGAAGAATGGACTCTAATTTTAACAGACGTTCACTTTCCTTTTCTTCCAATTTACTAACCGGAATCTTGGTCCATGAGGATACCACAAGGGCAATGTCATTTTCTGTTACGGTTTCTTCCCGTTTTGCCTGATTGCGTTTTTCCCTTTCAAGCTGTTTTTTTCGTTTCTTCTGAAGCTCATCCAGTCTTCTCTTAATGATGCCTGCCTGCTCGTATTCCTCTGACTTAAAGGCATTTTCCAATTCCATATCCAGTTGCTTAATTTCGTTTTCGATTTCCTTACGCTTACCGGAAGAACTCATATGACTTAAACGCATGGCAGAGGAAGCTTCATCAATTAAATCAATGGCTTTATCCGGCAGATTCCTGTCATTAATATATCTGGCGGATAATTCCACAGCGGCTCTTACTGCATCATCTGTAATCGTCACACCATGGTGTTCCTCGTACTTTTCACGGATTCCCTGCACAATGGCAATCGCCTCCTCTATGGTCGGCTCCTCCACCATAACCGGTTGGAAACGACGTTCCAAAGCCGCGTCTTTTTCGATATGCTTTCTATATTCGTTCATGGTGGTAGCACCAATTAACTGTATTTCTCCACGGGCTAAGGACGGTTTCAAAATATTAGAAGCATCAATGGCGCCCTCCGCACCGCCTGCACCGATTAAGGTATGGAGCTCATCCAGGAACAAAAGGACATTCCCATCGTCGATTACTTCTTTAATCACTCTTTTAATACGCTCTTCAAATTCACCACGGTACTTACTTCCTGCTACCATACCGGACAAATCCAAGGTCAATACTCTCTTGTCCTTTACCGTATCCGGAACATCTCCTGCCACAATGCGCTGGGCCAATCCTTCTACAATAGCAGTTTTTCCCACTCCCGGTTCTCCTACCAGGCATGGATTGTTCTTGGTGCGACGGCTCAATATCTGGATTACTCTTTTGATTTCCAAATCCCTTCCGATAACCGGGTCCATTTTCCCTTCCCTTACTAATTGGGTAAGGTCCCTGCTATACTGTTTTAGCATGGAAGTTTCTTTTTTGCGTGACGCTTTCTTGGCAAAATCCTCTTTTACCAGACTGCCGTCCTCTCCCATGGCAACCAGAATATCCACATACAACTTCTGAAGGGAAATCCCCAATGTGTTCAACAAACGTGCCGCCACATTTTCCCCTTCTTTTATAATTCCCATTAAGATATGCTCTGTTCCGATTAATTCACTGCGATACTTTTCCGCCAATTGACGGCTTTCCTCCAAAACAGCAAGTGCCCGTTTGGAATATCCGCTTCTCTCTTTAACCTTTACAGCCGGATCCGGTGCTACAAAATCACGGATTAATTCCGCAACTTCCGATTCCACTACTCCGTTATCCTGTAATACTCTGGATGCTACTCCTGTATTTTCCCGAAGAAGTCCCATAAGAATATGTTCACTTCCTATATATCCCTGATGAAACTGCTTTGCACATTTTTCAGCAAGTAAAAGAGCGGTCTGGGCCTTATTGGTAAATTCAGAATAATTCATTAACCAAATCTCCTCTATTTCTTTCATTCATTACTAGTAAAAGGACATGAAATATCATGTCCTTTTATTGTATACTATTTAATATCTAAAAATTCAAACTCCATATCATCATCTACATCAAGGAAATTCTTTGACTGCCATGATGAAGAACTCTCCTGCTTCTTAGGAGTCGTTACGGACTTTACACGAATCGGTGTGCTTGGCTTATTAGATACTTTTCCTGCGCTGCGTCTTCTGACGATAGGCTCCTCGTCATCTTCCTCATCTTCCTCATCTTCGTCGTCTTCGTCATCGTCGTCATCATCATCGTCATCATCATCGTCTTCGTCATCGTCGTCTTCGTCATCATCATCGTATTCATACTCGTATGCATCTTTCAATTTGAATACCAATAATGTCACACCAACGATAAGTGCAAGAATAACGGCAATCATAACAATTACAATGATTTTGTATGTCTTTAATTTTGCAACTGCACTGCCCTCATCATCCTGTGCCTGACGCACTACTGAAAGAAGGTCTGCAAGACTCTGCTTACTACCTCTGTTGTAATCATACAAGAACCACTCTTCCACGCCTTCCGGATTGGCTTCAAACACCAATTCGTACTCTTTATTCACCGGTTCTTCCTCTACTTCTTCTACCGGTTCTTCTTCTACTTCTTCCGGTTCTTCTTCCTGAACAGTTGCTGTTATCTCAAGAAAATCATAACGGATGAAACCGTTTGTATCCCCGAAGCTTACCTGATACCAAATTTTTCCGTCACTGTCTGTTGCTTCTCCGGATACTGCTACCTCTGTTCCCTCAGTTGCCTTTCCTGCTATAGAAGCCTTTGTAGACGGATTGGAACGGACATTAACACTTCCTCCCGTTACCTTAGCAGCCGTTACGGTAGACTCTGTAATCTGAACAAAATCCACTGCCTGACCATCATTGGTAGACGGAGTATTATCTGTCTGTGTATTCTGTGTCTGTGCACTTTCTGAAGGAACATCTCCTTCCACTGTTCCAACAAGATCTGCACGGATATATCCTGTATCCGAACCGTTTACAGATACTTTGTACCATGTATAACCATCCGAATCCTGTGTCTGTGCTAAAACATCCAACTTCGTATCCTTGGTTGTACTTGCCTTTACATCACTGCTTGTGCTGGCCGAAGAACGGATCTTGGCACTGTCTGCTGTAACAGTTGTAGTTCCCTGTGCATTGGCAGTAATGGACAACTGTCCCATAATAATAATTGCAGCCGCAAGTACAAATAACTTACTTACAATTCCCAATCCCTTTTTATTTTGTACCTTCATCATTTCCTCCATACTACATTATGCTTCATCAATGGCTTTGCCAATGTCATTTCTCATATATTTATTTTCAAAAGAAACCCACTTTGTTGCTTCGTACGCATTGGCACGGGCTTCCTTTAAATTACTTCCCTTTGCTGTAACGCCAAGTACACGTCCGCCGTTGGTTACAATGTTTTCACCGTCAAACTTTGTACCGGCATGGAAACAGTAATAACCGTCTTTATCATTAAAGGTATCAAGACCGTCAATCACTTTCCCTTTTTCATAAGCAACCGGATATCCGTCAGAGGCAAGCACTACACATACTGCCGCATTGTCTTCAAATTCCAGTTCCACCTGATCAAGAGTGCCTTCCACGCAGGCCTCCATCACATCTAAAATATCATTTTTCATTCTTGGAAGAACCACCTGTGCTTCCGGATCACCAAATCTGGCATTGTATTCCAATACTCTCGGACCGGCTTCTGTCAGCATAAGTCCAAAGAAAATAACACCCTTAAATGGTCTTCCCTCTGCCGCCATGGCATCTACCGTTGCCTGATAAATATATTTCTTACAGAACTCATCCACTTCTTTTGTATAGAACGGGCTTGGAGAGAAGGTTCCCATACCACCTGTATTAAGTCCCTGGTCTCCATCCTTTGCACGCTTATGATCCTGAGCGGATGTCATAATACGGATTGTCTTACCGTCTACAAAAGAAAGAACGGATACTTCACGTCCAGTCATAAATTCTTCGATTACCATACGGTTACCGGCATCTCCGAAATTCTTATCCATCATAATGGATTTAACGCCTTCCACAGCTTCTTCCTTTGTGTTGCAAATCAATACACCCTTACCAAGAGCAAGACCATCTGCCTTTAATACGATTGGCATCTTGGCTGTTTCAAGATATGCAAGGGCTTCCTTAGCGGAATCAAAATTCTCATATACCGCTGTAGGAATGTTATATTTTTTCATTAAATCCTTAGAAAATGCCTTACTGCCTTCTAAGATAGCCGCATTTTTCTTAGGACCGAAAGTCTTAATCCCTGCTTCTTCCATTTTGTCAACCAAACCGCCAACCAATGGATCATCCATACCAACGATTACAAAATCAATTTCTTTTTCTTTTGCAAATGCTACTAATTTATCAAATTCCATAGCACCGATTGGAGCACACTCTGCAACCTGAGCAATTCCTGCATTACCCGGTGCACAATATAATTTGTCACATTTTGCACTCTTGCTTACACACATAGCGATTGCATGCTCTCTACCGCCGCCGCCAACGATTAAAACTTTCATTTTTTATCCTCTCTTACGTACAGTCTACACTGCTTTTCTTTACTTATTCCGTCATTATAACCTTACCGTCAACAACTCTTACTCTGCCATTTGCAATGGCATCGATTGCCTTTGGTAAAATAATCCATTCTGCTTCTTCCATTACGCGCTGCTGGAGTTCTTTTGCAGTATCATTCTGCTCTACATTCACAGCCTTCTGGAAAATAATCGGTCCTGTATCCATGCCGCCATCCACAAAATGAACGGTTGCACCCGTCACCTTAACACCACGGGCAAGTACACCTTCATGAACCTTAAGTCCATAATAGCCTACTCCGCAGAAAGAAGGAATCAGGGACGGATGGATATTGATAATTCTGCCCTCGAAAGCTTCTACCATAGCTTCCGGAATCTTAACAAGGAATCCTGCCAGAACAATCAAATCCGGATTCAGTTCCTTCATTTTATCTAAAAATGCTGTTTCAAAATCACTTCTTGTTTCATAGTCCTTTGGAGAAAGAACAATCCCCGGAACACCTGCTTTTGCGGCACGTTCCATGGCATATACACCCGGATTGTTGGAGATAACGCCAATAATCTTTGTATTGGTAATGCTTTTATTCTCAATACCATCAATAATTGCCTGAAGATTGGTACCGCCTCCGGACACACAAACAACTATGTTTAGCATAAGGTAACTCCTTTTTCACCGGCTTTGATTTCGCCTACTACATAAGGAACATCTCCTGCTGATTTGATAGCTTCCATTGTTGCTTCTACTTTATCAGGAGAAACTGCTACAATCATACCAAGTCCCATATTGTATGTGTTATACATCATATCTTCTGCAATGTTACCTGTCTTCTGTAATAATTTGAAGATTGCAGGAACCTCATAAGAATCTTTTCTTACAACTGCATGCATTCCTTCCGGAAGCATTCTTGGAATATTTTCCTGGAATCCGCCACCTGTAATATGGCTGCAGGCCTTTACTGTTACACCGGCATCTTTGATAGCCTTTAATGCTTTTACATAAATTCTTGTAGGAGCAATTAATGCTTCTCCCAAAGTCATTCCCAATTCATCATAGTATGTATCGAGGCTTTCCTTTGTCATCTCGAACACTTTACGTACCAATGAAAATCCGTTGCTGTGTACACCACTGCTTGCCATACCGATTAAAACGTCACCCTCTGCTAAGTCTTTGCCTGTGATGATATCCTTTTCATCTACAACACCTACTGCAAATCCTGCCAAATCGTATTCATCTTCCGGCATAAGACCAGGATGTTCCGCTGTTTCACCACCGATTAATGCACAGCCTGACTGTAAACAGCCTTCTGCTACACCCTTTACGATAGTCGCAATCTTTTCAGGATAGTTCTTACCACATGCAATATAGTCTAAGAAAAATAATGGTTCACCACCTGCACATGCAATATCGTTTACACACATAGCAACTGCGTCAATTCCGATTGTATCATGCTTATCCATTAAGAACGCTAACTTAACCTTTGTTCCGCATCCGTCTGTACCGGATACTAAAGTAGGGTTTTCCATATCCTTAATCTTAGCAAGGGAAAATGCACCTGAAAATCCGCCAAGTCCGCCTAATACTTCCGGTCTCATGGTTTTCTTAACATGTTCCTTCATTAACTCCACTGACTTATAGCCTGCTTCGATATCTACACCAGATTTCTTGTAATCCATTTTGATTCTCCTTTAATGTATATAAAATGTTATTTGATTCTTTTTTATTTTAACTAGTTTCCTAGTAGTTCTTATAGCCAACTTCCTGCAATCTTGCGTCCTTTTTCTGAACCGCTTCCTTCAAGGAATTGCTGTAATCTTTAAGCTTTGCAAGCAATTCTGCATCCGATGTAGCTAAAATCTTAGCTGCAAGTAAGCCTGCGTTGGCACCACCGTTGATTGCTACTGTTGCAACCGGAATTCCGGATGGCATCTGAACGATGGAATATAAAGAATCACGTCCCCCAAGGGATGTGGTATGCATCGGAATACCGATAACAGGCATTGGGAAAATTGCTGCGCACATACCCGGCAAATGAGCTGCCATACCTGCTCCTGCAATGATTACCTTATAACCTCTTTCCTCTGCACCCTTTGCATATTCAAAGAAATCATCCGGTTCTCTGTGTGCGGAAATAATATTCATTTCATAAGAAATTCCTAATTCTTCCAAAATATCAGCAGCCTTTGCCATAACCGGCATATCGGAATCACTGCCCATTACAATACCTACCTGTGGCATAACAATCTCCTCTCATTATTTACCTTGTTTTTATTTTAATTAGTCTCGCACTGTTCAGGTAAAAAGCCAAACTCCGACTTAATACCACCCTATATCTTACTAAACTTTACCTGGTTCGTCAAAGGACTTCACATAAAAAAAACAAGTTTATGCAATTTACCATTTATTTCCATAAAATACATAGGGTCATTATACATTTTTATTTTAATTCGTTTAATGGAATGTTAAGTTCTTCACATCCCTTCAATACAAAACGTCCGTTTACAATAACCGGCTTTTTACTTCCATCCTTACACACCGCTGTTAATTCACCGATTTCATCATATGGAATGGTAATGTCCGTATGACAGTTAAAATATGCCTTCGTCATATCTTCGCCGCGTTTTGCAGATACTTCATTTTCCCTTGCCACGATTGCCTTTCCGTCTGCATTGTACGTTACCATTTCTTCTTCGTGGGAATAGCAGGTATCTCCTACTGCAAAATGCGGTCCTGTTTTTTCTGCAATCAGAATCGGCAACACTTTTCCAATGCCGTATTCCCTCGCCATTTTATAAGCCACTGTATTGGTTCCGATGGCAAACTCACCCATTGGAAGGGACTCATGCTGATGAAGCACATGATCTTTAATATAACGCTTACCACGCTCAGTATCTTCAAAATTGGAGCAACTGTAATCCGTCGTCATTCCGTCTTTAAATGTGAGTTTTAGGTTTTCAAATTTAAGCCCGTTTAAGAATACCTCTGACACATGCAAAACTCCCTCTGTTCCCTTCAGCACCGGAGAGGTAAATACTTCCCCGACGGGAATGTTTACATCTGCCACACAGTTTTCAAAAATAGTTTCCTTAGCCGGGTTCTGCAACTTCCACAGATTAACCTTTAAATCCGTTTCATTTACACCCATGCCCTTAATGCGCACATAATCCGCCGTATCCAGCGTATCAATGATTGTCTGCTGTAATTTTTGATACAATTCATAGCTTAAGGTATTGAGCTTGATTGTCTCATCAAAAATCGCCTCAAACCTTTCTCCAATGGAAGGAATTGGGAATGCAATAATGGTAAAGCTTCGCTCTTCACCCTTTACATACTGATTTAAAAGCATGCCTGCTTTACCGGCATACTCCACGGTAAGCTTACGCTCCTGTGCCCCCAACCTATAGCTTTCTTCTTTTTCAACCGGCGAAAATGGCTCTTCTCCAAAGTCTTCAATAACAGCAGGTCCGCCAAAAACAGACGCTTCTGCCTTATATTTTTCCAATGCTGCCTTATAGCACTCCAATTTTCTTGTTACAAACTTGCTGCTGAAATACAGCACCTTATCAAATTCATGGTCACACTCAAACTGTTTATTTACCTGCGTAGAATAGCAACCAATCTTCTGCACATTTCTACCCAGGAAAAAGCTTGGCTGGCTGCGGTTAATAATGGCCGCAAGACCGATTTTTTCAAAATTCGCAATTGCTGCTTTCACAACACGTTCGAATCCGATAAAATAACGGATATTTACTGTTTTTTTAATGGAAATATCCTTCCCTGTGGCTTCAAATCCCTTCCGATAGCCTTCTGTAAAGGTATCCGCAATCAACTGAATGGTCTCCTGCGGCAATGAGGCTGTATAAGCAGCCATTCTCCGCTCGTTTTCACTGATGTACTCACCATAATCATACAAATAGTCCAAGCCGGAAAGGTCACTCTTACATACAATATCCTTACAGAATGTATTTTCCGTTGTAAAAGAAGAAATCACAGCTTCTTCCATAAAATCTTCCTGGTAGTCAAAAACAAAGGATGCTACGCTTTCCTGCAATTCCTTCATGGCCGGTTGCTCTTCCATGGCAAACCATCCGTATATTTCCAAAAAGAGTTCCATACGGATAACCATGTTATATACATTTTTTTCGTATGCATACGCAATAAGACTCCTGAGTTCTGCACGTAATGCGGCCAAAAAAGTACCGTATTCCTTTCCCATGCAGGCTACGGCATATGCCGGATTACAATAACTCTTATGGTAATTTTCTTCCAAAAGTTCTTCATACAAGCCGGCATTCAGCTTCTGCTTTTCTTCCAAAGGTATGGAAAACAGGCTGCCGTCAACAGCCATCCCATACACTTGATCTATTTTCACAAGAAAGGCGGCTGCCTCTTTAAAATACGGCACAAATTGCTCTGCCGTCCCGGCATCTGCCGCAATCTCTTTGATTCTTGTAGAAGCCAGCCCATATCTTTCCTGTATTAATTCTAAGTTAATATCAATCATAACCCATACGCTCCTGCATATAAAATAAAACTGATTCCGCCCAAAGCAGCTATATTAAACAAAATACCCAAATAAGAGAATAAATAAAACCGATCCGGTTCTGATTTTGATAAAATACCCAAAATCAAACCAATAAACGAGAATATTGTAATCAGCAATCCACTGGAACCATATCTTGCCAACGCAATCCCCTCATTTTCATAGGTCAGATATACAATACAAATCAGTGCCATGATATCTACCACCCCCAGGATTGTAGACATAATCCCTTTGGGTGAATAAAATTTATTGGTAAAAATAAATTTACGGGACATATTTCCTCCACATCTATCCAAATACTTCTATCCTGTCAACAACTCCAAATGGGCATTCCCCATTTAGGAAATGCCCACTTCGGTTTAAAATAAAATTTTCGACTTACCTGCCAACAGCTTTGCACCGCTGATAATCAACAATACTCCGCTTGCAACTCCAACCACAATTGTAACAATGCCAAGAACAATATTCCATGCACCGGCACCACCCATTACTTTATAAATTTTTTCTTCCATTTTAAACTCCTATTCCATTGCCGTCTTTTGGCAACACTGATTGTTTTACTTATTTTACAGCACCATACTGCTCATAATAAGCATCGATTTTTGCTTTCATCTCGTCATCAATCAGTACAGTTCCATCGATTTCTTTGTTATAGAGACATTCTACCACTTCATCCATGGATACAATGGCTTCTGTCTCAAAACCATATAAATCTTTGATTTCATCTAATGCGCACTTATCGCCTTTTCCTTTTTCCTGACGGTTTAAGGAAACCATCAGTCCTACGATAGTTACATCTGCCTGTGCTCTTACAATCGGAATGGTTTCTTCCATTGACTTACCGCTTGTTGTAACATCTTCAATTACAACTACTCTGTCACCGTCTTTTAACGGACTTCCAAGTAAAATTCCTGCATCACCATGGTCTTTTATTTCTTTACGGTTAGAACAGTAACGGATTTCTTTGCCAAACAATTTGCTGTAAGCAATAGTTGTTGCAACCGATAACGGAATCCCCTTATATGCCGGTCCGAACAACACGTCAAAATCATCCCCATAGCGGTCGTGAATGGCTTTCGCGTAGTACTCTCCAAGCTTCATCAACTGTGTACCTGTTACATAAGAACCGGCATTCATGAAAAACGGGGATTTTCTTCCGCTCTTTAATGTAAAATCACCAAATTTTAACACCTTACTGTCTACCATAAACTGTATAAATTCACTCTTATATGCTTCCATTTCATCCTCCATATTTTACAGACAATGTCTTCTATTCTTTGCTTGCAACAGCTCTTATTTTGATGCCAATGCAGAAGCAATGTCCTCTCTCATGTCAATAACTGCCTGTCTTGATGCATCCGCAAAGTTTTCTGCACCAAATTTTGCGTAAGCTTCCTGCTGGTATGCTGCAATAATACCTCTTGATGAGTTGATAATCGCACCAAGTCCGTCTTCGTTAAAGAAGTGTACCAGATCCTTGCCCTTACCACCCTGTGCACCGTAGCCCGGTACCAGAATGTAAGTCTTAGGCATTACCTTACGCATAATCTTCCCAACTTCCGGATAAGTAGCTCCCACAACTGCACCAACATAGCTGTATTCATCGCCCATAAAGTCGGCACCCCATTCAGCTACCTTTTCTCCAACCATATGATACAGAGTCTTTTCTCCAATCATCTGGTCCTGGAACTCACCGCTGCTTGGATTGGAAGTCTTAACCAAAATAATAAGGCCCTTCTTCTGTTCCTTACATACCTTTACAAACGGGTTGATTCCGTCAGAACCAAGGTATGGATTCACGGTAATAAAATCTTCATCAAAACCGCGGCATACCGTATTTCCTACGGTTACGGTTCCCACATGTCCGATTGCATATGCTTCGGATGTAGAACCGATATCACCACGCTTAATGTCACCGATTACCACAAGGCCTTTTGCCTTACAGTAATCCACTGTCTTTTTAAATGCTACCAATCCCGGGATTCCAAACTGCTCATACATGGCAATCTGTGGCTTTACTGCCGGAATCAAATCGTATGTAGCATCCACAATGGCTTTATTAAACTGCCAGATTGCTTCTCCTGCCGCCTCTAAGGTTTCCCCATGCTCTGCAATGGCAGCATCCATAATATGCTTTGGAATCATCTTAAGAGTCGGGTCCAACCCTACTACGATAGGGGCATTGGTTTTTTTAATACTTGCTACTAATTTGTTAATCATGTCATTCTCCTTTAGTGTATGTTAATTATCTTGATTTCAGAAATTCATATTCCCGCTTTGCCTCTTCATCCTCCGGATATTTTTTCAAATATTCCTCCATCAAAACGGTTGCCTGTTTAAAATTCCCCGTATACTCATACGCTGCTATCTGATTAAACATAAGCACCTGCTCCATGCCGTTGTTCTCCACATTGGCAGCACTCCTAAACGCAGATAATGCCGCATCGTACTCACCGGATTTCATTTTGCATAATCCCAATTGGTTGTATATTTCTGCTGCCTGCGGATGTTCGTCCAGATAATTTTTATATACGCTGGTGGCATAATTGTAATCTCCCAGCTGTTCATAGGACTTACCAAGGAGCAAAATCACTTCATCCGATTCATCGGCTTTGGCACTTTCCAGGGAAACCTTTGCCTTCTCATAATCTCCCATATAGTAGTAGATACGTCCCTTATCATAATCGGACAGCTTTTTTTCGTTCTCTGCTAAAAACTGCTGTAAAAATCCGAGTCCTTCCTCCTGATATCCGGCTTCTGTCAAAAGCCCCGCTATCTCAATACGGAGGTCATATCCATCCTCATCCAACTCTACTGTTTTGGTAAAATCCGCAAATGCCGGGTCAAACTTTCCATCCTTCAAATACAGCCTTCCCCGTAAAAACAAAGCATTTACCTCTTCCGGTTCCAAGGTAAGAATTGCATTGTATACTTCCTTGGCTTTTTCGTTCTCCCCTAATTTTTCATACGCATCTGCCAGATAATAATTTAAATCAAAGTCCACTTCCCCTACAAACAAATCACTGTATGAAAGTGCCTCCAGATAGCAGGCAACCGCTTCCTCATACATAGTAAGACCTGCATACGCAATTCCCTTATTGCGGGCAATCATCTGCGGATCTTCCCCGGCTTCTGTTGCCGCTTCCAAAGTCGCCACAGCCTCTTCGTATTCATAATTTTCTATCTGTGTAATAGCCGTAGCCATATATTCTTCTGCTTTCTTTGTACTACACCCTGTAATACCCATGCAGAGCAGGGCCAACGCTATCACCACTTTTACTTTTGTGTTTTTCATGTACAAACCCTTTGCACTAGTTTTCTTTTCTTATACTTGCTCTTCTTGCCTGCTTTGCTTCATATAACATCTTATCACTCTGGGATAAAATATAATTAAAGTCAACGGATTTGTCACACCGGAATACCGTATATCCTACAGACACTTCCACATAGAACTCTTTTCCGGAAGCAGCGTTCCGCTTGTGACATCCTTCTTTAATCCTTCCAAGATACATATCCCCGTCCATACGGTAGTCATACGGCATCATCGCCACAAACTCATCCCCGCCGATACGGGCAAGCAAAGCATCTTTTCCAAATGCCTCCTGCAATACTTCCGCTGCGGAACGGATGGCAAAATCCCCCGACACATGACCAAAGCTGTCATTAATCTCTTTCAAATGGTCCAAATCCGCAATAAACAGGATGGCATCCTTTTTATCTGTTGAATGAATCAATTCCATGGCTTTTTCCATAAAGCCCCGTCGATTCAAAATACCTGTCAATTCATCATTGGTAGAAATAAATCCCAGAATCTTATTTTTCTCATTTACCTCGTCCACCAATGTCTCCAGACGTTTCTGCATCCGTGTCTGCTGTTGGTACAGGTAATAGAAATTAAGAGCGCTGGAAATCTGCATACTTACCAAATGCATAAGCAGCATATCCTTCGGATGAGCCTCTACCATCAAAATTCCGTACTGTTCCTCTCCCATGAAAAGATTCAGTGTTGTCATAAGCCGCTTTCTGTCATCTGCCATGTGAGTAACCACACCATCCGTACCGGTAATAGCCGGTCGTTTTTCTTTTTCATAAGCATAACTGTTCCCATTTTCCAGATAAGAAACCAGATTTAATCGGGAAGGACATTTCCATTTCTCATGATACTTATGGTTTTGCGGACAATCCAGCATATATAAATACGCACTCTTTACACGCAGGACATTCAAAATATACATAGGCGCCCTGTAAAAGGCACATTCATCCTCAATATGGGCAATCATATCACGGGAAATCAACGGAACAAACATAGTATCCTGTTCATTCCGGTCATCATTACTGTTGTTCTTGGTAATCACACAGGAATGAATATACTGCTGTATCATTCCTGCCACCTCTGTGGCTGTGCTTATCTTTTTTACATCCTGTTCATAGGTAAAAAGATATTTTATATATGCATTAATCGCTTCCACCAATGCCACCGAAGACACATAGCCACTATTCTTTCCGGCAAAAAGTTCATTAATGTTTTCCATGATTTCCTTTTTGTCGGCTTTGGAAGTATCCGAAAACTGATACATCCTGGTACCAAGGCGCAACAAATTTTTAATCCTTTGCATTACCGACTCCCGGATTTCCGCACTAATCTGGGAATTCAATGTCTTTCTGGCTAATTCCTCAACTACCTCCTGCTGAAAACTTTCCTCCAGCACTTCTTCCATGGAATCCAAAAAACGGAAGTGATATTCCGCAGACGAACTACAGCCACAGGACTGGCGGACTTTCACCTGTGCAGGTGCTATCTTTTCTTCCGGCTTCTTGCCATTACATAATGCAACAATCTCTTCCACGCTCTCATATCCCATATCCAGCTCATTCTGCAATACGGTGGTAAGAGGCGGCAACATGGACTCAGCCATTTCCCAATCATCGTATCCGGTAACAGCAATATCTTTTCCCACTACCAGATTGCGCTTTGCACACTCCTGATAGGCGGTATCTGCCATAACATCGTTAGCGCATACAATGGCATCCGCATCCGGATTACGGTCTAACAATTCTCCAATCTGCTTATCGCAGCATTGGGAATAATCACCCTTTGCCAATTGCTTTTCCGGGAAATCAATATTATGGGCGGCTAAGGCATCACGGAATGCTTTTTCACGCTCTGCTGCATCCGTATTATTATCCGGTCCGGACACAAAACAAAGCTTGCGGCAGTTATGCTCGCAGATTAAATGCTCTACGATTTCATACATACCCTTATAGTTATCGGAAATAATACAACTTCCCTGATGTTTTTCATCACGTTCTTCTACCAACACATAAGGAATCCCTTTAAAACGTTCTAAAAAATGTTCTTTATTTTTGTCTTCCAAAAAGATACCCAATGAACCATATGAAATAATCAAACCATCTACATCAGACAGTTTGGCATAGTCATATACTACATTGTATTGGTAATCATATCGGTCCTCTGTACCTGTGCCCAGATACTCCCGAAAATAACTTGTCATATGAACGCCAAGAAAGAAGATGACATTTACATCCATCTTCTCCACTGCATCATAGATTCCTCTCATCAACGTCTTCGCATGAGGGGAGTTAGCATTTCCAATCAAAACTCCAATGGTTAATTTTTTACTCATTTTTATTCTCTCTTTTGCGTGGTTGATTACTAGCAATACTCTTCTTTATTTTGCCATAGTCCGGATAGAAAGTAAATATTCCTGCCGGATATTCTACGGAATTATATCTCTAATTCCGTAATCTTATTTTCCATTCGGCTCTTATGCATATCAATTACCCTTTGGTTTTTTGAACCCTTAAATTTGAGGGACAGGCTCTTCTGCTCCAAGATAAAAGGACCATCCACCAATACATCAATATAGGACAATAACTCTTCCGTATATTCCGTATATTTTCTCCCCCCGGGTACCAAATCTTCATCCAACAGATATCCCGTATATGCCCAGACATCTTTTCCCGGACATTCTGCTTTAAACCGGCGCATAAACTCTATCAGCCCTTCCTGATTCTCCGGCTCCATCGGGTCTCCCCCCAATAAGGTAAGGCCTCTGACAAAATCAAATTGCTGGGAATTAATAATGTCATCCTCTGCCTCTTTGTCAAATACCTTCCCATTGGTAAAATTCCATGTTTCCGGTTGAAAACAACCTTCACAGCGGTTTCTGCATCCGGACACAAAAAGGACCGTACGTACTCCCAGTCCATTTGCAATATCGCGATATTTGATGGCTGAATAATACATACGGTTCTTTTTCCTTTCGGGTAATTGTTTAATAATCTCTCTGTTTTATAATGCTTCTGACTTTATAACGTCTCTGACTATTAACGTCTCTGATTCGTAGCGTATCTGATTATTAACGTCTCTGATTTATAAGTGAAGCACTCGTTCTTTAATTTCCTGCGTACGTCCCTGATTCCAGAACTGGGTTCCGATATATCCGCAGGTTCTTCTGGCAACATTCATCTTATCCTGATCTTTATTGCCACATTCCGGACATTCCCAAATCAATTTACCGTTGGAATCCGTAATAATCTGAATTTCTCCCGAATAGCCGCATTCCATACAGAAATCACTCTTGGTATTAAGTTCTGCATACATAATATTTTCATAAATATACTGCATAACAGAAATAACCGCATCCAGATTGTCCTGCATATTCGGTACTTCCACATAACTGATGGCACCACCCGGTGACAATTCTTGGAATTGGGATTCAAATTTTAATTTTTCGAAAGCATCAATTTCTTCTGTTACGTGAACGTGGTAACTGTTTGTAATATAGTTACGGTCCGTAACCCCTTCAATAATACCGAATCTCTTCTGCAGACATTTAGCAAACTTATATGTGGTAGATTCAAGCGGTGTTCCGTATAAACTAAAGTCAATGTTTTCTTTTGCTTTCCATCTTGCACAGGCATCGTTAAGCTTACGCATTAACTGAAGGGCAAATTCTGTTCCGCTTGGTTCTGTATGGGAAACACCCTTCATATAACGGGTACATTCGCAAAGACCTGCATATCCAAGGGAAATGGTAGAATAACCATTGTACAACAGCTTATCAATCTTTTCCCCTTTCTTAAGGCGTGCCAATGCTCCGTTCTGCCAAAGAATCGGTGCCACATCGGAACGGGTTCCCTTTAAGCGGTTATGACGTGTCATAAGCGCACGGTAACAAAGCTCTAATCTCTCATCTAAAATTTCCCAGAACTTATCCATATTCTTGTTGGAGGAACAAGCAACATCCACCAAATTAAGCGTTACCACACCCTGATTGAATCGTCCGTAGAATTTTTCTTTTCCGTCCTCGTCATGATATACCGTTAAGAAGGAACGGCATCCCATGCATGGGTAACAATATCCCTTCTTTAACTGGCGCATGATTTTTTCGGAAATGTAATCCGGAACCATACGCTTTGCTGTACAGCTTGCTGCCAGCTTTGTCAGTTCAAAATACTTACTTCCTTCCCTTACATTGTCTTCCTCTAAAACATAAATCAACTTAGGGAATGCCGGCGTAATGTATACACCCTTTTCATTTTTCACACCACGAATCCGTAAGTGAAGAGTCTCTTCAATTACCATGGCAAGGTCTTCCTTTAACGGTCCGTCTTCCACTTCACCAAGGTACATAAATACGGTGATAAACGGAGCCTGACCATTGGTAGTCATAAGCGTGGTTACCTGATACTGGATAATCTGCACACCCTGACGCACTTCGTTACGTACACGCTTCTCTGCAAGACGGTTCACCGTCTCTTCATCCGGAACAAGACCGGCTTCTTCTAACTCTTCACGCACTTCTTTGCGGATCTTTTGACGGCTTACATCTACAAACGGTGCCAGATGGGACAGGGAAATACTCTGTCCGCCGTACTGGGAACTGGCAATCTGGGCAATGGCCTGGGTTGCAATATTACATGCCGTTGCAAAGCTCTTTGGCGTCTCAATCATAGTTTCACTGATTACCGTTCCGTTTTGCAGCATATCCTCTAAATTGACCAGACAACAGTTATGCATATGCTGTGCAAAATAATCCGCATCATGGAAATGAATAATTCCCTTTTCATGAGCTTCCACAATATCCGGAGCCAAGAGGAAACGCTTGGTAATATCCTTACTTACTTCCCCTGCCATATAGTCTCTCTGTACACTGTTCACAGTAGGATTCTTGTTGGAATTTTCCTGTTTTACTTCTTCGTTATTGCATTCCAGCAAACTCAAAATCTGCTCATCCGTAGAATTGGATTTACGGACAAGTGCACGACGGAAACGATACGTAATATAGTTATGAGCTACATGGAACGCACGCATGCTCATAATCTGATTTTCCACCATATCCTGTACTTCTTCCACGCTTGGGGAATGCATAAGTCCTTCACATTCCTCCACTACATCCTCTACGATTCTCAGAATATGCTTCTCACTTAATCTGTCTACCAATGGCACACTGTTATTGGCCTTTCTTATGGCATCTTCAATCTTCTGCGGATTAAATTCGTCTTCAATTCCACTTCTTCTGATAATCTTCAAAATTCTTTACCACCCTTCAAAATTTCCCTCATAAGAAATCTTTTTATCTGTCTGTATTTCAATCGGATTCCTTATTTATAGTAACCGGTTGCGTCTGTCATTCGCATCGTGTAGTTTCATTTTACAATATCTAGTAGGAAAGTCAATAAGTCATCACTATATTTAGTGTTGTTTTTTTATGGCAAATTAGTACTATTTTTCTGAAAATAATAAATCTTTTGGCAATTATGCATAAATGTGGTAAGGTACATTTGTGGTATAAATACAAAACGTTTTGTATTCTGTATACAGCATGTTCCGGCTCTGTAACAAATGCCGGTTAAATAGTTTTCCCCGGCCTATAACCGGAAACCTTTTCATTATAAGAAAGGACTATATATAGTATGAACTTTAGAGGCAAAAAAATATCTCTGGTTGTCAGTGATTTTGACGGTACCATAATAAAACCGGGCATGTATGCTCCTACGGAACGCTTTTTTCAAAATGTAGAACGATTACTTGCAAAGGGCATTCCCTTTGTGGCTGCCAGCGGACGCCAGTATGCCAATCTGCTCCGCATCCTAAGCCCATTTGCGGATAAAATTGATTTCATTGCAGAAAACGGCTGTCTTGTTATTCATGAGGGGAAAGTGATATATAAAAGAGTGATTCCGCAGGAACTATGCAAGGAATTATTAGATGATTTACTGACCCACAAAGAAGGATACATTACCGTTTCCGGTGCCGACACCTTGTATATCTTGGGAAATGATGAATGGTTTGTTGATTTGTTACAAAATAAAGTTCCGAACAATGTTACTGTCGTTAATAGCTTTGATGAACTTGATGACGACATCATCAAAATCTCCATTCTTTGGACAGGCGGTATCCCCAAAGAGCCGGAAGCCTGGTTCCACAACAAATATGACTCTTTACTTGCCGTCGCAAACGGAGGAAATGGCTGGCTTGACTTTAATCCCCTTGGAAGCAGTAAAGGAGAAGCATTACGGGTGCTTTCTGAGCGCATCGGCATCCCAACCTCTGAAATGATTGCCTTTGGGGATAATGAAAATGACACTGCCATGCTTAAGGAAGTAGGCATCAGTTATGCCGTAGATACAGCCCTGCCACATGTTAAGGAAGTTTGTGATTCTATCTGTGAAGATGTGAATGACGTGTTGGAAGAAATGCTTATGGGAATATAGGAAGTATTCATCCCTCTAATTTACTTCTCCAGTGCACAATGGCTTACGATTACTGGCTCTCTTTGTAATCTCATGCCGCTTTTTTCGTTTTGAATGCACAATGGCTTATGATTACTAATTATCTTTCTAATCTCATGCCTTTATTTCACTCGTTCAATACATAATGGCTTACGATTATATAGAATTTCTTAATCGTAAGCCACTTTTTTAATATATATGGATTTTCTAAGATATTTGAGCATATGGAATATGCATAATACCCAATTCGTATGCCACCAAGATACATTTCTGACTCATAACGGCATATGAAATAGACCAATAGCCAATTCGTATGCCAACAAGTTACATTTCTTACTCATAACGGCATATGAAATAGACCAATACCCAATTCGTATGCCAACGAGTTACCTATTTATCTAATAATAACATATGAACTGAAGAATCAGCACATTTATAAGCCAATCGTAAGGAATCCGACTCTCACAAGTCTCTTTCTCACAGCATTTCCAATGATTATTCCTGCTACAAGCTTCACTGCATCCCCTAAAATAAACGGAAGTACCCCAACACCTAATGCCGCTGTAAAATCAATGCCTGATTGATAGGAAAGCCACAGGCTGCCAAAGAAATAACACGCCGCAGTTCCAAGCAGCATTCCGATTCCCTGCATGAGATAGTTCATACCGCACAAGAATCCTCTTCTCTCTTTCATTAAATTCCCACCTTTGCTTCCATGGCTCCATTTCTCCACAAACCATCCACTGATGGCTACAAGAAACAAGTACCCTATCAAATAGCCCCCGGTTGGACCGAGTACTTTTCCCAAGCCACCTGTAAATCCGGAAAATACGGGAATGCCCACAAGTCCAATCAAAAGATAAATGGCACAGCTGATTACCGCATCACACTTTCCCAATATATATACACACAGATACAGCATCAGTGTTGCCAATGATACCGGCACCGGACTAAAGGGAAATGTAATTGCAAAGGGACTGACAACACACAGCACAGCTGACATTAATGCAATTCTTGTAAGTCGGTTTGTTTTCATTTTCATCTATTGCAATTCCTTCTTATCGCTCCGTTTTTCATTCATTAAAAAAAAGCAAACTCACAGATATCTTCTTAATGAATATTTAATATCCCACCGCAAAAAATAATGCTATAATATCTAAAACATCTATCGAATATATTACCATACTCACAATATATCAGAAAGCGATTTATAACATAAGTTAACAAGGAGAATTATTTTGCAATACATCATAACTTTTTTAGAGGGCATCATATCCTTTATTTCCCCGTGTATGCTGCCTCTTTTACCGCTGTATATTTCCTATTTTGCAGGAAAAGCCGATAAAAAACAGCACATTTTTTTACGTGCCGGTTCCTTTGTCCTGGGATTTACGGTTGTCTTTACTTCCCTGGGACTCTTTGCCGGAACTCTCAGCACCTTGCTAACACGTTACCAGCAAGTGATTACTATTGTCTGCGGAATCATCGTGATTTTGTTTGGACTAAGCTATCTGGAAGTAATCCGGCTTCCTTTTTTCAAAGGAATGCAGAATGTCAAGGAAATATCCGGTGTATTCTCCGCTTTTGTATTTGGAATGATTTATTCGGTAAGTTTAACCCCCTGTGTGGGAGCCTTTCTGGGTTCTGCCCTAATGATGGCATCCACTTCCGGCGGTGCTGTAAAAGGTGCCCTGCTGCTTCTTGCTTATTCGTTGGGGCTGGGGATTCCGTTTGTACTTTCCGCCGTATTAATCCATCGGCTTAATTCTGTTTTTTCTTTTATTAAAAAGCATTATACTATCGTTAATTTGGTGTCCGGACTTTTCCTGATTGTGATTGGAATTTCCATGATATTCGGATTTATGAACAAGATTATGGCATTTTTCGCATAACGTTTTTATATTTCCAGTTTTGTTAGTCCCCTTCCCAGGAGGCTGCCTGCTACAATTTTACGAATGGAGTTTTTTTATGAAAAAAAGTGATAAATTTGTACTACTTGCCCTTGCCTTCGTGGCATTGATGATTGTTGCCACCATGGGCTACCGTATCTTATCAGAGCAATATGCTCCGCAACAAATAGACAGCGGTATCACTGCTTCCAAAACAGAACTTGCCGATGATACAGATAAGGCTACTGCAGGCAATAGCTCTGATGAATCCTCTGTACAGACCGCTGATTTTACCATGCAGGATTCCGAGGGGAATGCCGTGACCCTGTCAAGTTTCTTTGGCAAACCGATAATTGTCAATTTCTGGGCTACCTGGTGCGGTCCGTGCCAGTCTGAAATGCCTGCCTTTGACGCCATGTATGAGAAATACGGAGAAGAAATCCATTTTATCATGTTGAACTTAACCGACGGTTCCCGCGATACCGTGGAAAGTGTTACCAAATTTATTGAAGATGCCGGCTATTCCTTCCCGGTATATTTTGATACTTCAATGGAAGGAGCCTATACCTATAGTGCCTACTCCATTCCGATGACACTATTTATTACTCCCGACGGCCGGCTTGTTCACACACAAATGGGCGCTATGTCCGAAGATACCTTAGTCAAATTTGTGGAAACACTTATGACAATCAGTGAAGAAACCTCTTCCGCTGAATAATATGCAGGTATCAATCTTTTCAGAAAATCAAGGAGGTATAACAAATGAAAGTAAGTCTCAATTCCGATGCCGAAATCGTAAAAACCATTAAAGAAGGATTAAAGCAGACCGGTGGCTACTGCCCATGCCGTCTCGAACGTATTGATGAAAATAAATGTATGTGCGAGGAATTCCGTAATCAGATTAAAGATCCGAATTTCGAGGGATACTGTCACTGTATGCTCTATTACAAATCATTGAAGGATGAGTAAATAAATACACATTTACAATCAAAGGAGGAAAATATATGTCAGAAATCACCATTACAAGCGCTAATTTTGAATCAGAAGTATTACAATCCGATATCCCGGTTTTAGTAGATTTCTGGGCAAGCTGGTGCGGCCCATGCAAAATGCTTGCTCCTACTATCGCTGAAATTGCTAAAGAATACGAGGGGAAAGTAAAAGTCGGTAAAATCAATATTGACGATGATACTGCCATCGCTATCAAATATGGTGTTGTAAGTATTCCAACGGTTATTTTGTTTAAAAACGGAGAAGTCGCAGACAAATCTATCGGCTTTGTTCCAAAAGCAGAGCTTGAAGCAATGATTCAATAACAGCAACTGTAAAAGAGGGGTAACGTCTGTCTCATTCAGACGTTACCCCTCTTTTATTATTTATACACTCACAAATGAATCATTCAACCGTATCACGGTTTACAATGCCATATGCACTTCCATCAGCTTATTGGTATTCTCACGGATTACGGCAATGGATTCTTTGAATCTTGCCAGTTCTCCCGGAGTCATATGAATCTCTAATACATCTGCTGCTCCGGTACGGTTAAGAATGGTCGGAACGCCTGCATACACATCCGTCTCTCCGTATTCCCCTTCTAACAAAGTAGAAACCGGAATAATACGGTTTTCATCATGGTTCAGATATTCAATGCTGTTCTGTAAATCCAACATTTCTCCGTAAGCACGTTCTGTGTTAATGTCAATCATCATCACTTCATCACAAACGCCATGTGTAATCAAACTGAATGCAGTATAGAACCTACCAGCCCGGTTCCGATAATTGCTACCTTACTTCTTGAAATCTGCATGCCTAATCCTCCTTAAGCCATCTGTATTCCCCGGATTTAAGTATTTCTACCAAATCCTTGCCATCCTTAATCCTCTTCTCTACCTCGATTCCGCTTACACATACCAAATGCGGAACATGTGCATCCGCCCCGGAAATCAGCATAAGGTCCGGATGCTCCCTGCCATACGCTTCTGCATCCTCATTATTCTTTTCCGTATTACAGACATTATATACTTCTATTCCGTCAATATATTCAAGGGGCAGCATTCCCGGCTTAGGAATATACCCTCTGTCCCGGAATGGATGGGCCTGAATACATAACACGCCATAAGAATGCATTACTTCATACCATACCCTATAATCGGCTCCGGCAAGCTCCGGATGGGCATACAGCATATCGGGTGTCACACCATAAAATAGTATCTCCAGCATCTGATGTACATTCTCTTCTATTCCGAAAATAATATCCTTATCGTACTTAGCTGCCGCTTCTTTGCATGCCAGATAATCCAACTCATACTGCCTTACAAAATCATCCCAGGATAATGACCGGTCAATTCCCGTATTTCCCATCATAAAATGATTGGTCATTACGCATCCCTGATATCCTCCTTCATGCAAAGCCTTTGCCAATTCTTCAGGGGTCATGGACGCACACAAACTACATGGCGCCGTGTGGGTATGCATTTGATATCTATATCTCTTCACTAATATCGATTTCCTTTTTCTATATTATAAGGTCCCAAACACCTTATGCTTCCCATTTTACAGAAGGTACCTTCACATCTAAGTATTCCTGTAATGCATCAATAATAAACTGATGATCCTGTTCATGAGGCAAATTAGAAACAATAAGTACGCCTACCATCTCACCGCTCTTTAAACAGATTGGAAATCCACCGCCGCAAAACGCGTAATCTTTCACACTAAGACCATGTTCTTCGATTCCCTGTCCGGACTCACAGGCACTTGCCCATGCACCAAAAGAGCTTCTTTCCATCATCTTAACCGTGTTAAATTTTCTGTCCATCCAAAACTGGTTATTCAGATTCGTCTCCCCGGTCCCATGCTGAAATAAAATATATCCGCTTACTTTACGGATGGACACTGCCATTTCGATATGATTATCATAAATACGCTTTACTAAAAACTGTCCTAATTCCCATGCATCTTTATGGGAAAAGTGGTCAAAGCGCAATGCTTTTTCCTGTTCTGATACTATCTCATTTATCTTTGCATAGTCCATACTATCCTTACGCCTCCTATGTTCTGTTTCCACTCATTACATAACGTTTCTTTCTAATTACTTTGCTATGTATTTATCCATACGATGGGATACTTCCATGACATTGGATAGTGTTTCATGAGCATTCACTGCGTTGGTATAGTTACTTTCTGTCAGTGCAGAAGCCTGCTGTGAACACGCAGTAATTTCTTCTGTTGTAGCTGATATTTGGACAATTCCATCCACAATCTGTGCGTTTGCCTCTGACAGTTTCTCTATCATCTTGTCAATCTGTGCAACGTCTTCCACCAAACCATCTACATTTAAAGTCAATTCATCAACCTTATCTGCAACTTCTTTAATCATTTCGTCCTGAACATCACTTACAGATACCGTTTTTTCCACCGCTTCAGCTGTTTGGTCTGCATTTGTTGTAAGCTTATCTAATATTGTGGCAATATTTTCTGTTTCCCGGCGGGTACTCTCAGACAAATTACGGATTTCATCTGCTACCACTGCAAAACCTTTTCCCAATTCACCGGCTCTTGCTGCTTCAATAGAAGCATTTAATGCAAGCAGATTTGTCTGTGAAGATATGGCAAAAATAGTCTGGGTAATATTTCGGACCTCACCCACATTTTCCTGCAATTGTTTCATGGACTCAGCTACATGATAATTAGTGTCAGCCAAAACATCTGCATGGGTTTTTAATTCTTTCATTTTTTGAGCATTGCTTTTATTAAGCTTGCTTGATTCTTCTGCAATATGAACCATATGGGCAGAGCGCGTAACCGCATGGTCTATATTTTCCTGTATACTCTGCGTCATTAAGTTCTGTTCCTGCATATTTTCCGCAGTCACGGATGTACTTTCACTGATATCCCCAACTGACTGCTTTACTACTTCCGAAGACGTTCTCAAGCTGTCAATCAGTCCCATAGCCTGCTCAGTACCTTCCCGTATTTCCGATGCAATGCCCACCAAATCATCCAGCATAGCCTGCTGCAATTGTGCTTCTGCATTAATCTTACCGATGGCATCATCACTGAATCGTTTTCCCATAATGGACATATACAAAAGTACAAACATAATTACGGCAACTACTACCGTTGCTCCTAACTGATCCAGCAGTTCTCCCTCTCGATAGTTATTTGCAATAAAAGCCCTGTATATGAAAATAGCAGTATCCGGAACAGCAATTCCGAATGCACATATTTGAGAGTATTTCTTGTCAAAATACAACACGGTCCCCAAGAAAGGAACTGTTATCATAAATCGCATGTAATAAACATTAAATACAGAGGAAATCATAAGCATCATAAAAAACGAGCCTACAAATGCTACATACCTTAATTTGTCATTCCCCGAGTCCTTTTTCAATAACCCAAAACATGTCACGCTGGTCACAACCATGAGTAATGCCATTACTATGCTATATAAAACAGTCCTGTTTCCCTGTAGCACGGAAATAATGACCACCAACATAATTAAGGCATCAAAAATCAGCATACTAAATGACACATAGCGGTTAATTCTCTTTACTTGCTCCTGCTTGTCCGCATATACAAATTGCTCCATACCCGTTTCTCCTTCTCTATGTATGACTGGCCCCCTGATACATGCTTTTTCGCTTTAACCTCGTTATTTATTCCCCAAACATAATAATTTTACTTCAAAAACAACTGTAAGGCAACTTCTTGTATGTGATATCTTGAAATTTATAAAAAAAGAACCTTTGGCACTCTTTGCCAAAGGTTCTTAATGAATCTTATTCTTAGATTAATAGTTTACGATGGAACCAAAATCTTTTTTGAGGGAAGCACCACCAACAAGACCACCGTCGATGTCAGGCTGAGCAAATAATTCTGCTGCGTTACCTGCATTTACAGATCCGCCGTACTGGATACGAACTGCTTCTGCTGTAGCTTCATCATACATTTCAGCGATGCAGTCACGAACACCCTTACATACTTCCTGAGCCTGTTCTGTTGTAGCAGTTTTACCTGTACCGATAGCCCAGATTGGTTCGTAAGCGATAACCATTTCTTTTACCTGATCAGCTGTTACACCAACTAAGTCAGACTTAATCTGAAGTCTGATCCAGTCCATTGTAACACCCATTTCTCTCTGCTCTAATGTTTCACCACAGCAAAGGATTGGTGTAAGACCTGCTTCGAACGCTTTCTTAACTTTCTTGTTTAATAAAGCGTCGTCTTCCTTGAAGTAGTCACGTCTTTCAGAGTGACCGATGATAACGTACTTAACGCCTGCATCTACTAACATTTCTGCTGAGATTTCACCTGTGTAAGCACCTTTTTCTTCGAAGTACATGTTTTCAGCACCAACTTCTACGTTTGTACCTTTAACTGCTTCTACTACAGGAACGATGTCGATTGCAGGTACGCAATATACAACGTCTACGCTGTCAGACTTAACAACGTCTTTTAATTCTTCACATAATGCTACTGCCTGGCTTGGAGTCATGTTCATTTTCCAGTTGCCGGCTACGATTTTTCTTCTTGCCATTTTTAATATCTCCTATATTTTCATATTACAGAAGAATGGCTTTTCCATTCTTCCTACTAATGATTAGTAAATCTTAGGCATTGTACTTTTCTGCCTTAGAATTTCTTCATTAGTTTTTGTCATCTGCTGCTACTACACCAGGAAGAGCCTTGCCTTCTAAGAATTCAAGGGAAGCACCGCCACCTGTAGAAATGTGAGACATCTTATCAGCGAAACCTAACTGGTTAACAGCTGCTGCGGAGTCACCACCACCGATGATTGTTGTTGCATCTGTTTCAGCTAAAGACTTAGCTACAGCAATTGTACCTTTTGCAAGGATAGGGTTTTCGAATACACCCATTGGTCCGTTCCAAACAACTGTCTTAGCAGACTTAACAGCGTCAGCATATAATTCAGCTGTCTTTGTTCCGATATCAAGACCTTCTTTGTCTGCAGGAATCTTGTCAGCATCTACTACTTCTACTTCGATTTCAGCATCGATTGGGTTAGGGAATCCTGCTGCAACTGTTGTATCGATAGGAAGTAATAATTTCTTGCCCATAGATTCAGCCTTAGCCATCATTTCCTTACAGTAATCAAGCTTTTCATCATCTACTAAAGAGTTACCGATTTCATATCCCTTAGCTTTTAAGAATGTGAATGCCATACCACCACCGATGATAAGAGTATCACATTTTTCAATAAGGTTGTTGATAACATTTAATTTATCAGCTACTTTTGCACCACCAAGGATAGCAACGAAAGGTCTTACAGGATTTTCAACTGCATTTCCTAAGAAGTCGATTTCCTTCTGCATTAAGTAACCAACTGCACATTCGCCACCTTTGGCACGAACTACATCTGTAACACCTGCTACAGAAGCGTGAGCTCTGTGGGAAGAACCGAATGCGTCACATACATATACATCACAAAGATCAGCTAATTCTTTAGAGAAATCTTCACCGTTCTTTGTTTCTTCTTTTCCGCGGAAACGTGTATTCTGAAGTAATACAACATCACCTTCGTTCATAGCTGCAACAGCTTCTGTAGCTGCTTCGCCTGTTACATTGTAATCAGCAACGAAGTTAACTTCTTTGCCTAATTTTTCAGAAAGTCTCTTAGCTACAGGTGCTAAAGATTCTTTCTCGTTTGGACCTTCTTTAACTTTACCGAGGTGTGAGCAAAGGATAACCTTTCCACCGTCGTTTAATAATTTCTGGATAGTAGGAAGAGCTGCGTTAATTCTTGTTTCATCTGTGATAACACCATCTTTTAAAGGTACGTTGAAGTCACATCTAACTAAAACGCGTTTTCCAGCTACGTTGATATCATCAACTGATTTCTTGTTTAATGACATAATAATGCCTCCTTGTATGATTTGATTATATGTGCATCCTCACGGAGCGTTTTTCATAGAAACTATGAAAAAAGGTCCGGTCCTTAAGACCGGACCTTTATAGGTCTTCAAAATTGAACTCTTTTAATTATAATTCAGCGAAGTACTTAATTGTTCTTACCATCTGGCTTACATAAGAGTTTTCGTTGTCGTACCATGAAACAACCTGTACTAAGTTGTCAGGACCAACCATTGTCTGTGTAGCATCGAAGATAGAACCGAATGTGCTACCGATGATATCAGAAGAAACGATTTCATCTGTGTTGTATCCGAATGATTCTGTAGCTGCTGCTTTCATAGCTGCATTGATTTCATCCTTAGTTACAGATTTTTCAACTGTAGCTACTAAGATTGTTGTAGAACCTGTAGGTGTAGGAACACGCTGAGCAGATCCGATTAATTTTCCGTTTAATTCAGGAATAACTAAACCGATAGCTTTTGCAGCACCTGTTGAGTTAGGAACGATGTTGCAAGCGCCTGCACGGCTTCTTCTCTTGTCGCCCTTTCTCTGAGGACCGTCAAGGATCATCTGATCACCTGTGTAAGCATGAACTGTTGTCATGATACCGGATTTGATTGTAGCTAAGTCATTTAATGCTTTAGCCATAGGAGCTAAACAGTTTGTTGTACAAGAAGCTGCAGAGATAACTGTATCTTCTTTTGTTAAAGATGTATGGTTTACATTGTAAACGATAGTAGGAAGGTCATTTCCTGCTGGAGCAGAGATAACAACTTTCTTAGCACCTGCTGTAATATGAGCAGAAGCTTTGTCTTTAGATGTGTAGAAACCTGTACATTCAAGAACTACGTCTACATCTAATTCTCCCCAAGGAAGTTCAGCTGCATTAGCTTTTGCATAAATTGTGATTTTCTTTCCGTTTACAGAAATGAAATCTTCACCTGATTCTACAGCGCTAGCGTACTTGTAAGGACCCTGAGCTGTATCATACTTTAATAAGTGAGCAAGCATTTCAGGACTTGTTAAGTCGTTGATTGCTACTACTTCATATCCTTCTGCATCGAACATCTGTCTGAATGCAAGACGACCGATACGGCCGAAACCATTAATTGCTACTCTTACTGCCATTTTTATTTCCTCCTAAAAATGAATAAAATTATATTTTTTTGATTTCAAGCAGATTCTCTACTCTATATCAAAATTTTTTCAGCGCCTTTATTTTACCGAATTTATATATAAAATTCAAGTCGTTTGTCAAAAATAATTGGAAAAGCCCCGCGTTTTTGGCACTTTCTTATAAAATGACTAATTTACACAAATTTTAGCTCCTATTTTTGGTAATTTCTTCGAAATTGTGCTTGAAGATTATTCCCCAATCACATAAACTATCATACAAGAACCTCTGCCTTTTTACAGGGATTCTTTACAAGTTATGCCTATCCGGCAGACAAAACATACAAGATTCCATTTATTATATAGAAAGGACTGTTTATTTATGCCAATTACAGCCGATTATCATGTTCATTCTTACTTTTCGGGGGACAGCGAGACTCCTATGGAGCAGATGGTGCAAGGCGCCATTGCCGGAGGTTTAAAGTATATTTGCTTTACCGAGCATATGGATTTGGATTTTCCTTACGACGGAACACGTGACCTTCCGGGCAAGTGGGAGGTAAATGCCGACTCCTATTTATACGAACTTCTTAAAATGCGTGACAAATACGATTCCCAAATCAAAATTCATTTTGGCGTCGAAATCGGTCTTCAGCCTCAAATTGTACGTCAAAATCTGATTTTTGCCAGAGAACACGAGTATGACTTTATCATTGCCTCCTCCCACATCTGTAACGGAATTGACCCATACTATCCTGAATTCTATGAAGGACGCAGCGAAGAAGAAGCTTACCGTGAATATTTTGAAAGCATCTTACAAAATGTAAAACTCTTCCACAATTTTGATGTATACGGTCATTTGGATTATGTGGTACGCTACGGTCCAAACAAGGATAAAAACTATACTTACGAAGCTTACAAGGACGTAATTGACCCGATTCTTTCCTATCTGGTTGAAAATGAAAAAGGAATCGAACTCAATACAGCCGGTCTGGTAAAAGGATTGAAAAATCCTAATCCATGCAAAGAAATTATCAAGCGTTACCGCGAACTTGGCGGTGAAATTATTACCATCGGCTCCGACTCCCACACTCCGGACACCTTGGGTGCCCATTTTGATAAAGCAGCCGAGATTCTTACCGATTGCGGCTTCAAATACTACTGTGTATTTGCCAATCGCGTTGCGGAATTCTTAAAAATCTAAGTCACTTACCTACTTATTTCCTGCTTTATTGCCCATGGCAGGTATGCAAATGCATGCTTTCTTGGTATTTACCTACTCAATTTTCATATTAATACTTTTAGTAGGTATCAAAAATTTCATTTTACCTACTGAAGCTTCTACACAGGTTATGTGGTAGGTAAAATAAATCAAAAAACATAATATAAAGCACTTAACAGCACACATTTTTCAAAAAAAGCTCATATAAAGCAACAAAAAATACCTACTAATCTCCTTGCATCAAAGGTTATAGTAGGTAATTTTTGTTTACATAATTATTTTCATATCCTATCAGGCATGTTTTAAGTGTCACTCCAGAACTCAGCCACCTTCAGCTGCCACTCCAGAACTCAGCCACTTTCAGCAGCCACTCAAAATCCCAGCCACCTTCAACAACCACTCCAACCTCTATCCTACAATGGTTCCGCCTCCGAGAATATAGCCGTCTTCATAGAACACCACCGCCTGTCCCGGTGTTACTGCTCTTACCGGTTCGTCAAAGACGCAACGTATCTCATCTTCGCTGATGCGTTCAAGGGTTGCCATAGTCCCTTTGTGGCTGTAACGAATCTTAACCAAAGCACGGTAGGTATCTTTCACGTCTTCTATTGCCATGAAATTCAGCCTATTACAAACCAACTCGGACGTAAATACATCCTCCGCTTCTCCGATTACAACTTCATCCGTATCCGGTCTAATCTCCGTTACAAATACCGGATGTCCCATAGCAAGATTCAGTCCCTTGCGTTGTCCAATGGTATAGTGGGTAATTCCTTTATGGCGTCCGAGGACAATTCCGTCTTTTGTGACAAAATTACCGGCGCCCGGCACATTCCCACCGGTCTCTCTTTCAATAAAGGAGGCATAATCATTATCCGGAATGAAACAGATTTCCTGACTGTCCTTTTTGTGAGCAACCGGAATCCCTTCCCGTTCTGCAATCCGGCGGATTTCGTCCTTCTCAAACTCCCCAACAGGCATCAATGTCTTGGACAATTGCTCCTGTGTCAGATTATAAAGAGCATAGGTCTGGTCTTTTGCTGCCGTAACAGAGGTCTTTAACGAATAGCGTCCGTTATCCAGCTTATCGATTCTGGCATAATGTCCCGTTGCAATATAGTCTGCACCAAGTGCCATGCTTCTTTGCAAAAGAGACTCCCATTTTACAAAACGGTTACATGCGATACATGGATTTGGTGTACGCCCGCAAAGGTATTCACCCACAAAATAATCCATGACATTTTCTTTGAATTCTTTTTTAAAATTCATGACATAATACGGAATATCCAGCATCTGCGCCACCCGTCTGGCATCATCAACAGCGGACAATCCACAACAGCCTCCGTTTTCTTCCACATCCTGCGGCTGCTCGTCCTGCCATATCTGCATGGTAACACCGATTACCTCATAGCCCTGTTGTTTTAACAGCCATGCCGCAACCGATGAATCCACACCACCTGACATTCCTACAACTACTTTTTTTCCCATACAAAATTTCCTTTGTCTTTTCCGGAATAAAAAATGTACAAAGCACATTCCCATAAAACGTTTTCTACTTTAAAAAACTTCCTATGAAATAAAAATGCATCGGCATATACTTTTTCTCTACCCGATGCATTTTGTCATTTAGTATTCCTCTTCTTCTGCCTCTTCGTCCTCATGAATATCGGACTTTGGTTTCTCCAGGCCTTCAATAACAATACCTTTCTTTTCCGCATAATCCCATAAGGCTGCATGAATAGCTTCTTCTGCCAGCAATGAACAATGTACCTTTACGGCAGGAAGTCCATCCAATGCTTCCATAACCGCCTTATTGGTAACTTTCATAGCCTCCTGAACGGTTTTGCCGATTACCAGCTCAGTTGCCATACTGCTGGTTGCTACTGCCGCACCACAGCCGAATGTCTTAAATTTGCAATCGCGGATTACCTGATTATCATCAATATCAAGGTAAATACGCATGATATCGCCACACTTTGCGTTACCTACGGTTCCCACTCCGCTGGCATCCTCTATTTCTCCTACATTTCTTGGATTCTGAAAATGATCCATTACTTTTTCGCTGTACATAACTCCTCTTTCTGCCGCCAAAAACGGCCCTATCTGTTCTATCTGTTTATTTCTTTCTATTTTTCTTAATAAAGTCCTCGTATAACGGAGACATATTTCTCATATATTCTACGGTTTCCTTAATCACCGAAACGGTGTAATCCACATCCTCTTTGGTGGTTTCCTCGCTAAGAGTCAGACGGAGGGAACCATGGGCACGCTCATGCGGAAGTCCGATGGCAAGTAACACATGGGATGGGTCTAACGAACCTGAAGTACACGCAGAACCACTGGATGCACAAATTCCCGCCATATCTAATTTAATCAACAGGGACTCCCCTTCTACAAATTCAAAACCAAAATGCACATTATTGGCAAGTCTCTTCTCTCTGTGTCCGTTCAACCAGCAATGCTCAATTTCTGTTTCTAACTTCTGAATGAAATAATCCCGAAGTTCAATCTCTTTTGCTGTTTTCTCTTCCATAATGGAGAAGGCACGTTTAACAGCTGCACCAAGTCCCACTATGCCGGTTACATTTTCTGTGCCGGCTCTTCTTCCTCTCTCCTGCTGCCCGCCATGGACAAAGGAACGAAGCTTTAGACCGGTACGGATATATAAGAATCCCACTCCTTTTGGTCCGTTTAATTTGTGACCGCTGGCACTTAACATGTCAATATGATACTCGTCCACATTGATTGGCATCTGTCCAAATGCCTGAACCGCATCTGTATGGAAAACAATCTTATGCTCCTTAGCAATCTCTCCGATTTCCTTAATCGGCTGAATGGTTCCGATTTCATTATTGGCAAACATAACAGAAATCAAAATCGTATCCGGACGAATGGCTCTCTTTAACTGTTCCAAATCCACAATACCATTTTCGTCCACATTCAGATAAGTAACCTCGTACCCATTCTTCTCCAAATATTCACAGGTGTGAAGTACGGCATGATGCTCAATCTTGGATGTGATAATATGCTTGCCTTTCGCAGAATATGCTTCTGCCGCTGCCTTAATCGCCCAGTTGTCTGCTTCCGAGCCACCTGCTGTAAAATAAATCTCATTGGTCTTACAACCTAAAACTTCCGCAATTATCTCCCTACTCTCTGTCACCGCTTTCTTGCTCTGAGAACCGAGAGAATAAATACTGCTCGGATTACCGAAATGCTCCGTAAAATAAGGAAGCATTGCCGATACAACCTCCGGCGCAGTCTTGGTCGTTGCTGCGTTATCCAAATAAATTACTCTATCCATAAAAAACTCCTCGTATTAATTCCTACCATTTCACTTCGAATTCAAATATAGCACCGGACTTCCGTTCTGTCAACGCTCCCCAATGCATAATATTTAACAATCATAACATAAAAGAGGACTTATGAAAATCCCCCGCTCTTCAATCATATACGGAACCATTGTCCTAACGGGAGTAAGCTTTTTATGCCGTGGAATTGGTTTTTTCTATCGCATGTTCATATCCCAGACCTTCGGAGAAGAAGGTATGGGAATTTATCAGTTAACTGCCCCCGTAATGTCTATGGCTTTCTCATTATGTTGCGCCGGCTTTCAAACGGCCCTGTCCCGTTACGTGGCTGCCAATAAGGATGGAAAGAACGCTCTCTGCTTCCTGATATCCGGAATCATGATGACCACCGTGCTATCCTCCCTTCTCTCCTTGGGAATCTATCTGTCTTCTGATTTTCTTGCAGAATCCGTCCTATTAGAAGCGCGTACTGCCCCACTGTTGCGCCTCCTTGCCCTGGCCTTCCCGTTTTCTGCCATTCACTGCTGCGTGAACGGTTATTTTTATGGGATGAAAAAGGCGGAAATCCCTGCACTCTTACAATTAGTCGAACAAATAACCCGGGTCGGAAGTGTACTCTTTCTTTGCTACTTATATGAAAATAATAACCACCAAATTACGCTGGCACTTACAGCTGCCGGCTCTGCCATTGCGGAATTTGTCAGTACTCTGGTATCCCTCTGTATTATTTTTCCCAAAATTACGGCTTTGCAGACAATTCCCTGTAAAAAGAACTGCTTTTCCCTTTACTCTGCCGGTTGCCGGCTACTAACCATGGCAGTCCCTCTAAGCGCTACCAGAATCATTGTGAATCTTTTACAAAACCTGGAAAACATATATATCCCTGAAATGTTACGGGAATACGGCTATTCCACCAAGGAATCCCTATCCCTGTTTGGTGTTCTGACCGGCATGACCCTTACTGTCATTTTATTGCCCTCTGCCTTGGTAAATTCCGTATCCGTCCTCCTGTTACCCCGGATATCCGAAGCCCAGGCAGACAGGCGCAATCAGGATATCTCACTGGTTATACGCCGTTCCCTTTATTTCTGTTGTATTCTTGGTTCCATATGCACCACCGGCTTTCTCCTCTTTGGCAGATGGGCCGGGGAATTTCTGTTCCACAGCCCGACAGCGGGAGAATACATTGTCAGCCTAAGCTTTATCTGTCCCTTTTTATATATTACCTCTTCACTGGGGAGTATTCTTCATGGATTGGGAAAGACCTATACAACCCTTTTTATTAATGTAGGCAATCTTCTGCTTCGAATTGCTTCCGTCTTTTTCCTCATTCCCAAAATGGGGATTCCCGGATACATTCTGGGATTGTTAATGGGGCAGGTTTTTTCTGCTGTGGGTTGCATTATCAGCCTGAGGAAATATGCAACGTAATTAATAATTATACAAAAAAAATTAAATTATCATGTTATTCCAAGTTCATATGTGCTAGAATATGAGTCGCAGGCTATCCGTTTTACACTGTAGTCTGTCAGGTTATCAGCCAATATACTTATATGAGGTGAATTATGAGTTTTGAATTTATACAAAAGCTTCCTACTCCGGAAGAAATCCGTGAAGAATTCCCTATTCCTGCCGCACTTGTCCGGCTTAAAAAGGAACGGGATGCCTTAATCCATGATGTAATAACCGGAAAAAGTGACAAATTCTTAGTAGTCGTAGGACCATGTTCTGCTGACAACGCGGATTCTGTGTGCGATTATGTGGAACGGTTAAGTAAAGTAAATGATAAGGTAAAGGACCGTCTGGTTCTGATTCCCCGTATCTATACCAACAAACCGCGTACTACAGGGGATGGCTATAAAGGAATCGTTCACCAGCCGGACCCGGAGAAAAAAGAGGATTTCCGTCAGGGATTACTCGCTATGAGAGCCATGCATGTACGTGCCATGGAAGTATCCGGATTAACCAGTGCTGACGAAATGCTCTATCCGGAAAACTGGGGATATGTCAGCGATATTTTATCCTACGTTGCCATCGGTGCCCGTTCCGTAGAAGACCAGCAGCATCGTTTGACCGTAAGCGGTTTTGATATTCCTGCCGGCATGAAAAATCCTACCAGTGGTGATTTTTCCGTAATGCTTAATTCCGTTTATGCCGCACAGCACAGCCATTCCTTCACGTATCGCGGATACGAAGTTAAGACTTCCGGCAATCCTTTGGCACATACCATTTTACGTGGTTCTGTTAACAAACACGGAAGAAGTCTTCCTAACTATCATTACGAAGACCTTACCACATTGCTTGAGCTGTATGCAGAGCGCGACCTTTTAAACCCTGCCTGCATTATTGATACCAATCACAATAACTCAAACAAAAAGTTCAAAGAACAGATTCGTATTACCAAAGAAGTTATCCATAGCAGAAGGGTAAACCCGGATATCCATACTCTGGTAAAGGGTGTTATGATTGAAAGCTATATCGAAGAAGGATGCCAGAAAATCGGCGAAGGTATCTATGGCAAATCCATTACCGACCCATGTCTTGGATTTGAAGACACCGAAAGATTATTATACGAAATTGCCGAATTGGTTTAATCATGTTAAAAGCCGGAGCTTATATGCTCCGGCTTTTAACATGTAATAAAAAATCGCAACGCTTATCTTTTGCTATTCTATGTATATTATTTTATCCTCTCGGATGCGCTCTCTTATATACCTCACGCAAACGGTTCTGATTCATATTGGCATATATCTGTGTTGTAGAAATATCGGAATGACCCAGCATTTCCTGCACACTCCTTAAATCGGCTCCGTTTTCAACCAAATGTGCGGCAAAGGAATGACGTAAGGTATGTGGCGTAATATCCGCCGTAATCCCGGCCTTTTTAGCATAGTATTTAATCAGCTTCCAGAAGCCTTGACGGCTCATGGCTTTACCGGAACAGTTTACAAATAGAATATGGTTCTCCGCATCATCCAGCATCTCTGCTCTTGCTAATTCCATATAGCGCAGAAGTGCCATTCTGGCTTTGGTTCCAAAAGGAATCATACGTTCCTTACTGCCATCCTTACAGGTAATATAATTCATCTGCAAGTTTAAATCTTCTATCTTAAGAGAAATCAACTCCGTTACCCGGATACCTGTTGCATATAAAAGCTCCAGCATGGCTTTATCCCGGATTTCTTTCGGATGATTCCCGGCCGGCTGCTCAAGCAGGGTAACCACCTCATTCATCGTCATAATCTCCGGAATCTTTTTCTCAATCTTAGGCACCTTTAAAGAACCTGAAATATCTTCTTTTAGGATTCCCTCTTCTAACAGGAAGTGAACCCATGCCTTAATAGATGCAATATTTCTGGAAACCGTTGTCGGCTTAAATCGTTCCTCACCCATCACATCTACATACGCTTCTACTTCCTTAGCACTTAACTGTGCCACTGAAGTTATCCCTCTATTCTCACAGAAGGTCTTAAATTTCTTCAAGTCTCTTTGGTACGATAATTGTGTATTGGTGGAGGATTGTTTTACATTATGTAAATAAGATATGAACGAATCAATCTCTTTTTGCATACTCAAAAACCTTTCCCCTCAATCTGACATACAATACCATTTTCTGTCGTCTAGTTGTCATTATAATCAGATTTTGGCAGAAAAGCAACGAGTAAATTTGCCATAAAATGGCTGTTTTAAGGCATTTTCGCACTTTTATACAAGATATCGGAAAGAGTTGATTTACTATGTACTACATATAGTATAATCATTCAAAAAAATATTTTTATATAGCTATATATTAAATTGGGATTTACATAACTTTCAAGAACAATCCCTATTATGACAACCACTACTGCTAATAAAAGGGGACCTGTTCTGTTCTTGGTATACATGCGGCTCCTATCTGCTTCCCGGCAAATTAAACCATACGCCATCCAATAGCATATGAAGTGGGGAAAAAGTGCTGTAATGCACAATCCCATTCCTTTTATCCCATACCATAAATAGAACAGCTTTAACATGATGCCAAAGACAAACCCCATCCACACAGCAACTCCAAGGCGCATTCCCTTTCTTACGGACGTATGGGCCAACACCATGATAACTCCCATAATTAATCCTCTGCTTACCATGCACTGAATCAGTAATGCCTTCCGATTCCACCCGTTCTCTAACAATGAACGGCTTAAAGCCTGATCCATCAAGGTGTTTTCAGGAAATTTTCCTCTTGCCATAAGGGTTACCCATGCAATTCCCAATAAGAATGCCAATGCAAAACATATTTGTTGTTTCGTCGTTCCTCTATTTACTTTCATATATTCCCACAGATACAAAGCTTCTTTTCAATATATGCCTGCAGGAATAAAAAAAAACTTGTCTTAGAGGAATTTCCAAGACAAGTTTCCGTTTTTTGCACTATTTTGATTCTGTCATGACATACATATTTCCGCCATCTGCTATTTCAACTTCTGTCATCATTTCCATATCCCGCATATCGGCTCCCCAATTTCCGCCCGGGAATCCGCCACCTTTAAAATCACCGCCCGGGAATCCGCCACCAGGAAACTCTCCTTCCGGAAATTCGCCTTCCGGCATCTGTGGACGTTCTCCACCTTTGAATTCTCCGCCTGCAAAATCACCGCCCGGGAATCCGCCACCAGGGAATTCTCCTTCCGGAAATTCTCCTTCCGGCATCTGTGGACGTTCTCCATCAGGGAATTCTCCACCAGGGAATTCACCGCCCGGAAATCCGCCACCCGGCATCATCATACCCGGCATATTTCCCTCCGTCTTTGCAACAGACATTTGTACATCATTCTTCCATAATGTATAGGTTCCTTCTTTCAGTTCCTCCGATGACATTACCAGATAGGTAAATGCATTTGGTGCTGTATATTCACAAACAACATCGCCCTTTTCATTTTTAAGGGTATAAGTAGCTCCTTCTTCTGCAGACTCCATAGCACTAAATACTGCATAAGTTGACTCACTCTCTGCAATCTCATCCAGCATATTACCGGTTGCAATAACCGTACCTCCATTCATATGAATTCCCTTATCCGAATCAATACCGGAGTCCATGCTCTTTCCGTATGCCGCAGAAGTAACGGTACCACCATTAATTACCAGCCAGCCGTTAGAATCGATTCCATCTCCCTCACCGGTAGAACCGTTTACCACAATATTCAGGTTACCTCCATTAATAGTCGTAACGGAAATCCCGTCTTCATTGGTATTAATTCCGTCATTGCCGGAATTAATATTGATGGTTCCTCCATTAATGGTTAAATGAAGTTCTGTATCCAAGCCTTCATTTTCCGCGTTAATATTTAGTACTCCTGTGCCCACTTCATCCCCGTTAATATTCATGGAACGCTTGGAATAAAACGCAGCATCATATTTATGAAGCTTTTTACTGTCCACTACCTCTGTACCCGCTTCATTCAATTCCACAGACTTATAGATTCTCGCCACATAGGAACCATTTACCGTATTTACCGAACCATCTGCAAGAATTACATTGGCTCCGGCACCTACCGTATTCACATCCTTATCGGCATCTTCTTCCTCTTTATCACCGCATTCATATACATTGTAAAAAATTACCCCCGGTGCAACACTGCAGGTGATATCCAGATTGTTTAAAATTAATGTTACTCTGGCATCCAAATCCTCATCCGCATCTTTTCCCAAATCAACAGCAATCTGTCCGGCCGATAAGGTACCACTGACTACATAATTACCCAGCTTTGTAATATGGATGACCGTATGCTTATCTGCTTCTTCCTGAGGGTGCTCATCATCCTTTGTTCCTTCCCCATAAGTGAAGTCCTGCCCCTCTAAGTAAAACACAATGTCATTGGCAACGTATACCGCATCCTCTTCCTTAGAAGAAATCGCTTCTCCATCTACCGTAATCCCTGTATCGGACAATTCAATAATCGATGCACTGTACTGTTTTGCCAGTTCCTCATTGGTTTTGCCCGTTGTTGCATCCTGATTCGCTGCTTTTTTGCATGCTGTCAAAGATGCCAACATGCAAAGTACCATAAGCGTTGTTACTATCTTTTTCATATACCTATTATCCTCTTCCTAAATCAATCCTTGATTTTGACAGTATGCATGAATTATTCCTTTCACACAAGTATTTTGCCCAATCTTTCACAAAGATTTCACTCTCTTAGGAATGTAATTTTCTGTAGTAAGCAAGCAAGGCACAGATGGTTTTGGAATCCTGAATTTCCCCATTATCAATCATAGCTAACAGCTCCTCCAAGGAATACTCAACGATATCCACATATTCATCCTCATCCAGTTCCTGCTCTCCTTCTGTCAAATCCTCTGCCAAATATATGTCTATTCTTTCATTACAAAAGGCAACTGTTGTGCGGATGGATAAAAGGAAGGAATATTTTCCCGCTTTATAGCCGGTTTCTTCTTCCAGTTCGCGGAGTGCCGCTGTTTCCATATCTTCTCCCGGATTGATACCCCCTGCCGGAATCTCCACTGTTTCTCTTTCTAACGCATTACGATACTGACGTACCATAACCAGTTTTCCGTTTTTCTTTACCGCCACACAGGCCGCTGCACCCTTATGATCAATAAAATCCCACACAGCTGTATTTCCGTTCGGCACCTTCATGGTGTCATGATAATAATCAATAATGGCACCTTTCTTTACCAATGTTCTATCCACACGTTCATATCCCTTTGCCATTTTTCCTTCTCCTTTTCCTATGCATATACGATTACCATTGAAATCACACCTTCTTACTGCTTGTCTGACTGCGTGTGATACCGGTACTTTCTTTTGACATAATTATAGGGCATAACTGTTAAAACAGCCATGCCCTTTTCATAATTCTTATTCCGCTAATAATTTTTTCACACTTACTAATTTAACACAGAGAATAAAAATCTTCGCTGCTTCCACTAATTCATCCAATTCCGGATATGACGGTGCAATACGGATATTGGAATCTTTCGGGTCCTTTCCGTATGGGAAAGTAGCACCTGCACCTGTTAAGGTAACACCTGCTTCCTTACACTTGGCAACGATTTCTTTTGCACATCCTTCCATTGCGTCAAAGGAAATAAAATATCCTCCGGTTGGACGTGTCCATGTACCAATCTCAAGACCTCCCAATTCTTCCTCAAACATATCTAAGAGTGCTACAAACTTAGGTCTCATAAACTCAGCTAATTTACTCATACGTTCATAAATTCCCTCAATATTGCCATTGAAGAAACGTACATGCCGGAGCTGGTTAATCTTGTCATAGCTGATGGTCTGAACTGTCATAGTCTTCTTCATCCACTCAAGATTTGCATTTGAAGATGCTACGGCTGCAATACCGGCACCGGCAAATGTAATCTTGGAAGTAGAAGAAAATTCGTATACCATATCTTCATTGCCTGCTTCTTTACAAGCAGTAAGAATGTCTAACAACTTATCTCTTCTGTCTTCGTATAAATCATGCACTACATATGCATTATCCCAGAAAATACGGAAATCCTTGGCCGCCGGCTTAAGCGCTGCAAATGCACGTACCGTTGCATCCGAATATGTGACACCGGATGGATTGGAATACTTCGGTACACACCAGATACCCTTTACTGCTTCATCATTTTCCACATACTGCTTTACAAGCTCCATATCCGGACCTTCTGCCGTCATAGGAATATTAATCATTTCAATGCCGAACAATTCTGTAATAGCAAAATGACGGTCATAGCCCGGAACCGGACATAAGAACTTCACTTTGTCCAATTTACTCCAAGGTGTACTTCCGTTCACGCCAAATACAACAGAACGGGAAATGGTATCATACATAATGTTAAGGGAGGAGTTACCGCAAACAATAACCTGTTCTGCCGGAACCTTCATCAAATCACCCATTAACTTCTTAGCTTCATAGATACCTGTCAATTCACCATAGTTACGACAGTCTACTCCACTCTCTGTAATATAATCAGATACTTTATTCAACTCAGATACTACTTCCGTACACATATTAAGCTGTGCAATCGAAGGTTTACCTCTTGCCATATTTAAATTCAGGCCCTTACCCTTTGCATCCTCAAATGCACTCTCTAATTCTGCTAATAATGCCTGTAATTCTTCTTTCGTAAGACTCTTGTATGCTTTCATCTGCTTCCCATCCTTACTTATTTCTTTCTCTCCTCAAATACATCATCGTATAATCGTATACAATCATGCATTACTGATATTTTACTAGATAAATGGGCTTTGTCAATATCTTTTCTCAAAAAAGGAATGTCCTTTCACAATCTAACTTTCCCTTTTCTCTTGTAAGACTCCTTCTTCATTAATTTCTACATTTATAGAAATATCTTCTAAAAAAGTAAATATCCGTTCTTTTTCTTCCGCTTCCTCTACAATACGGGTACAATATCCGGACTGTATTGCCGGAATGACAGATACCTCCAATTGCTCATTTTCATCATCCCCATAAAAATGCAAATCCAACAACACGGTGTCTAATGTCTTTTCATTAAACCAGTAATTCCCCAAGCTATAGATAATAGGTTTTCCGTCATAATATTCCATTCCCTGCAAACAATGACTGTGAGCGCCTATTATCACGTCTGCCCCGGCATCCAGATATTCCTTACCTGTAGTTAACTGAACTTCTTCCAAATCATAACTATATTCCGTTCCCCAATGAACATAGGCCAATACAAAGTCTGCATTAGCCTCTGCCTCTTTAATTGTATTTAAGAACAATTCCGTATCATAGCAACGTAGAATACCCGGCGAGTCCTCTGTTGCCTGTGGGGTCATCTTAAATTTTTCTGCCCGGGATGCTGCAACAAATGCAATTTTCTTACCATCCAACTCCATATATACCGGTTCCATTGCTTCTGAAAGGTTACGGCCTGCTCCCACATATTCAATACCAACACCTTCTAAAGTATCAAAAGTATCCAGCAATGCTTGTCTACCATAATCATACACATGATTATTCGCAAGCTTAACAATATCCACTCCCATTTCCTGCAATACAGATACACGCTCCGGATTGGCACGGAATGTATACATTTTATCGGGAAGAGGTTCTCCACCATTGCTAAAAGTAAATTCATTGTTAAGACACATAATATCTGCTTCATTCATATGTTCCAACAATTCTTTCGAAATACAATCTGAAATTCCATTTGGCTGTTCATTCAGGTACTGCGTAGTACACCATGCCTCATCCAGATTAATATCTCCGGCAAAACAAATGGTAAAATCGTATGGATTCTGCGACTCAAGTTCTGCTACTTCTTCCGTTTCTGATTCGGCTGTTTCTATTATAGTAATGCTTTCTTCCTCAATACTCTCTTCCGTAATCTCTACTTCCGTAACTATCTCTTCCACTGTTACTGTAGCAGCTATATCAGCATCCACATTCTGCACTCCACATCCAACAACCATTTGACACATACATAATATACTAAAAATCAAATTACGCTCTCTTATCATCATCATGCTTCCTTTTCCATCTCTTCGTTCTTTCTTATTTATTGGTATACAAAAAAACATCCGGAAAAGCAAGAAAAATAGGCCAATCGGATTCTTCCGATTAGCCCATCTCTCTTTTTCCGGAATTCTCATTACCGGAAAAAATTTATCCATTCCCCTTTTTCGGATAAAGCAAATAAAAAAAATTTCTCTGTACTTTAGAAATCTCCCGAATATATTTTCTCCAAATAATCAAGGAATTCTCTATATGCACAGAGCCCTTCGCTGTAGTAATCAACAGCCAAAACATCTGCAATAATACTTTTTCTTGCCTCTTCCGGCACTTCATATATCTTCATAATTGCATCCATGCTACCGACCAACCTCTGCTCAAGGGAAAGCCGCTCTGCATTCTCCGTCCTATGCATAGCATATTCAATACCGGACACAATATTCTCTGCCTGAATAAATTCTGCCTCCGTCCACTTAGGACAAAACTCTCTAAAGACATCCATCGTCCTTCGAGTATCGTTTGCACGGATAGCTTCTAACGACATGGAATGCGTATAAGCAGCCAGAATAAAATCCTTTATATTTGTATTTTCCACACATACCGAAACAAACATTGCCTGCTCAAGAAAATATGCAACCGGAACCGAATACTTTTCCTGGTTCTTCTTTTCTATCTCATATAAATATGCACATATTTCCTGAACCAACTCAACAAGAACATGTTCTTTGGTAGGAAAGTGAAATGTGATATTACCTGTACTTATATTAAGCGCATTCGCTATAGTGGTAACATATGCATTGGAATATCCTTTTTCAACAAATAGCTTTAATGCACATTGAACAATCTGGCTTCTTGTATTCAGTTTCTTCTTATCTTTCATACACAAACTCCAAGCACTATAGCAACATTCCCATTTTTAGGAATAATCCCAATTTTAGGAACGTTCCTAATTCTAGCAACAATCCTAGTATATGTAATAGTTTGTACTATGTCAATGAGATTATAGTACTTTTTATGACAAAAAATAAAAAAGCCTAGAAAATAACATTTTCTAGACTTTTTAATACATAATCTTTCGTTTCGCTTATTTGGCGTAATCAATTACGCGGCTTTCACGGATAACATTTACTTTAATCTGTCCCGGATATTCTAATTCTGCTTCAATCTGCTTTGAAATATCACGGGCAAGTAATACCATGTCAGCATCGTTAATCTGTTCCGGAACTACCATTACACGAATCTCGCGTCCTGCCTGAATAGCAAAAGACTTATCTACACCTTTGAAATTGTTTGTGATTTCTTCTAACTGACGAAGACGGCTTGTGTAAGCTTCTAATGTCTCACGTCTTGCGCCCGGTCTTGCTGCTGAAATAGTATCTGCAGCCTGTACGATGCAGGCAATCAAGGAAGTTGGTTCTACATCGCCATGATGAGATTCAACCGCATTAATAACCAAATGGGATTCTTTGTATTTCTTACAAAGTTCAACACCCACCTGAATATGAGAACCTTCTACTTCATGATTAATGGACTTACCAATATCATGTAACAAGCCGGCTCTCTTAGCCATACGTACATCAAGTCCCATTTCTGCTGCAAGCAAGCCTGATAACTGGGCAACCTCGATGGAATGCTTTAATGCATTCTGACCATAGCTTGTTCTAAATCTCATTCTACCAAGTAATCTGATTAATTCAGGGTGGACACCATGTACTCCTACTTCAAGTACGGCTGCTTCACCTTCTTCTTTAATCATGGTCTCTACTTCCTTCTGCGCTTTCTCTACCATTTCCTCAATGCGGGCCGGATGGATACGTCCGTCTACAATGAGTTTTTCCAAAGCGATTCGGGCAACTTCTCTACGAATCGGATCGAAACCTGAGAGAATAACTGCTTCCGGTGTATCATCAATAATTAAATCCACGCCGGTAAGAGTCTCGATAGTACGGATATTTCTACCTTCTCTACCGATGATTCTTCCCTTCATTTCGTCGTTAGGGAGCTGAACTACAGAAACTGTTGTCTCTGATACATGATCAGCAGCACATCTCTGGATGGCACTTACAACATATTCTTTCGCTTTCTTATCAGCTTCTTCCTTAGCACGGCTTTCAAGTTCCTTGATCATGATAGCCGTTTCATGTTTTACTTCATCTTCAACAATTTTCAATAAGTATTCTTTTGCTTGTTCGGAGGTTAAACCGGAGATTCGTTCAAGTTCCTGTACGCGTTCTTCATTCAGTCTGGCAATCGCTTCTTTCTGCTTTGTAAGCTCTTCTTCTCTAGCGTTCAGACTAGCTTCCTTTTTCTCGATGGCGTCGGACTTGCGATCGATGTTCTCTTCTTTCTGCTGAATTCTTCTTTCATTCTTCTGAATCTCAGCTCTGCGTTCTTTGATTTCTTTGTCAAGTTCGTTCTTCACACGGATAGACTCTTCCTTAACTTCCAAGATACCTTCACGCTTCTTAGCTTCTGCAGTGGTTAAGGCTTCATCAATGATTTCTCTTGCCTTAGCTTCTGCATTTCCAATCTGAGAATTCGCAGATTTCTTCTGATAATTAGTAGTAACTACAGAAGAAACAGGAATCGCAATAACGAGCGT
>JAZSEL010000076.1:0-3031 GCA_045531685.1 Lachnospiraceae bacterium
CAGTTATCACGGAAAGGCGGAAGAAAATATGATGACATTGATGAAGGAAAAACAAAAAGATGGACGGATAACGGGCATAGTAGGACTTGTATTAGGGATTCTGTTTGTTCTTATCACAGCATGGATGTGTGCAGGGAATATAATTTGGTATCTGGATACACCATCTTTGTTGCTAATTACAATATTGATGTTTATTTTGTTGTTTATGAGTGGACTTAGTAAGGATTTCTTTAGAGGAGTTGCTTTCTTTTTTAGAAAAAAGGGGGAACTGACCTTTGAAGAGTTGAGTCGTACTTTGGCAGCATTTAAACTTGTGTTGATAGCATTACCGATGGGAGGTTTTGCAGCAACCTTAATTGCGTTTGTAGCTATTATAGGGAACTTGGATGATGTATCAAAGCTTGGTCCAAGTATGGCTGTGGCTATTCTGACGTTGCTTTATAGCATGATTATTGAATTGCTTCTTTTGCCGATAGCATCAAAATTGTGGGCATTGGAGAATGTGATGGAATAAACTAACGGCATCCTTATTTATCAGGAATTATGCAACTCGTAGTTGCGCAATTAGATAAAATAGCACCGCAAAAATGGTAGTGGCTAAGTGATACGTTTGTTAGAATAATACTTGCAACGCGTAGCAAATAAAAAAGGAGAGTATTAAAATGAGTTTAGGAAAAAATCTTCAATATTTACGACGTCTTAGCAAGGATATGACACAAGAGGTGTTAGCTGAGAAACTGAATGTCAGCCGTCAGACTATTTCCAAATGGGAAATGGATGCTGCGCAACCGGAAATGGATAAAGCAATTGAATTGTGTAAGATATTTAACTGTTCATTGGACAATTTGTTTAGAGAGGAAATGGACAAGCGGGATGAGAACTATTCTAATCTGCGAGTTGAAGAGGTAGAAGGCTTCCGCTATATATCCCATACAGTTGTTAGTACTAATCCTGAGGGCGATGCATTGGATCGGGTATTTAAATATGCTGCCGAACATGGAATAGAGAATCCGAGAGTAATCGGTTGGGACTTCCCGAATTTATCCGTAGAGCAGATTAATGTTTATAATATGCATGGTTATACGGCAGCCTGGGTTCTTCCGGAGGGTTTTACACCGGAAGGATACGAAATTAAGGAACAACCAAGGCACAGATATGCAGCAATACATATCGACAGACCATTTGAGAATCCTTTTGTTATTATCCCGGGGGCATACCAGACACTTAACGATTATATGAAAGTCAATGGATTGGTACATAACTATGAGGGTGTGATTCCTTGTTTTGAAACAGATGGGGACAGCATGGATATTTATATTGCCTGTGATTAATTTTGGGGAAAAGAAAACTCTCACTACCTTCCGGGTAGTGGGAGTTACCTATTTAGGCAAAAAATATATACAGAAAAGTATTTCAACTGTTTTGTGATATTGGCAAATAGCATGGATATTGCTTTGATGACACCAATAACCCGACTTGCGCATGTGAAATTTGAATTGGTTAGGTGACTAAAAAGCGATATACCCGACTAAATCTGGAAATGTTCATATGAGTCGGGAAATGGAAAGGATGCTGTCCCTACTAAAAGTTGAATTGCTCAATCTAGTCGGGTTACTAGGAAAGAAGGAGTCCGACTAAACAATGGAATAATTAGTTTGGTCGGTAATACAGAAAGGAAATATTCCGACTAAATTGAAAAAAGAGTGATTTAGTCGGAGGTAGAGAAAAAAAGTTACCCGACTAATATGAAAGAAGAGAGGAATAGTGGGGTAAACAAATCAAAAATTGAAGGAAAAGGTATGATTGGTTACAAAATCCGGGAGGAAATGGAAGTTGAAAGAAGAGATAAGCAGTGTGCTTACAGTTTGCAACCAATCCATCTTGACAAACCCTGTAAAAATAGGTATCATACGTACTTAGAAAGAAGAATGTCTCAACATGCATTTAATAAGAAGAGACATATTCTAAAATAGTAACAAAGATTATGAGAAAGAGGAGTACGGATTACCCCTTATCAGAGAGAGATTCCCTTGACTGTTTTAGGTCATGGCTGTAAGGAATCTTAAAGGAAGGGATTCGGAAGGTAGCTTTTGAATCGGAAGGCTGAAATAATAGTAGGTTTTCACGGCTCATCCCCGTTATAGGATACGGCTTAATAGAGCCTATGAGATATCTTCGCCATGCGAAGATGAACAAAGGTGGTACCGCGAACATTCGCCCTTTGCTGACAGTAGTTGGCAAAGGGTGTTTTTGATTTTCGTGGTGAGATTTTCATTATGTAGAATTGCACTGGCGGGTATGTGTTTTGTGAATGACTTTTGCGCCATGGAGCAGAGACGTTAGGCTCTGCGGAATGTTTGGCGCAACCTGAATGAACAAAATATATACCTGACAGTGCAATGATAGAGAAAGGAAAACGAACATGGCAAAAGAATTGGCAAAGACCTATGATCCGAAAGGGATTGAAGACAAGATTTATCAGAATTGGTTGGATAAGAAGTACTTCCATGCAGAAGTAGACCACAGCAAGACTCCGTTTACAATTGTAATTCCACCTCCAAATATTACAGGACAGCTCCATATGGGACATGCTCTTGATAATACCATGCAGGATATCCTCATCCGTTATAAGAGAATGCAGGGTTACAATGCATTATGGCAGCCTGGTACGGACCACGCTTCTATTGCAACAGAAGTAAAGATTATCGAAAAGATGAAAGAAGAAGGCGTTACCAAGGAAGACCTTGGAAGAGACGGTTTCTTAGAAAGAGCTTGGGATTGGAAGAGAGAGTACGGCGGACGTATCATCAGCCAGTTAAAGAAATTAGGTTCTTCCTGTGACTGGGACAGAGAACGTTTTACAATGGATGAAGGTTGTAATAAGGCCGTTACGGAAGTATTCTGTAAGATGCATGAAAAAGGATGGATTTACAAAGGAAGCCGTATCATCAACTGGTGTCCTGTATGTAACACATCTATTTCCGATGCAGAAGTAGAATATCAGGAACAGGCTGGTCATTTCTGGCATATT
>JAZSEL010000010.1:0-19730 GCA_045531685.1 Lachnospiraceae bacterium
GCTGATGAAAGGAATTTATTATTATGGAATGGATTACTGGAATGAATGTTGCAATTAATTATATAGAGGAGCATATTTTGGAAGAGATTGACTACGGGAAACTGGGAAGACTTGCCGGTTGTTCGTCATCTCATTTTCAAAGGATATTTACCTATCTCGGCGGTGTGACATTAAAGGAATATATAAAACGCAGACGAATGTCTCTTGCGGCAACGGAACTCGCAGATAGTTCTGCAAAAGTGATTGGTGTTGCATTAAAATATGGATACAGTTCTCCAACTGCATTTACAAGAGCTTTTGCAGATATTCATGGAGTTACTCCATCTGAAGTAAAGGATGGTGCAAAGGTTGTGGCGTTCCCTCCTATGAAATTCCAGATGGTTGTGAAAGGAGTAACCCCTATGAATTACAGAATCGAAAAGAAAGAGGCATTTCGTGTTGTAGGAAAATCAATTGAATTAAAGCAGAGTATTGAGGAGAATTTCAAAATTACACCGGAATTTTGGGCGAAGGCAAGTATGGACGGAACAGTTCAAAGATTAGCCGGAATGATTGAGAACTTAGGTCTTCTTGGTATCAGTACATGCAATAATACCGATGAGTGGCGATACTATATTGCTGTGGAAACTACAAAAGAAGCAGACGATATGGAGGAATACATAGTTCCTGCCTGCACATGGGCTATATTCTCAAAAGAAGGTCCCATTTCGGGAATGCAGGAGTTGGAAAATCAAATTGTGACAGAGTGGCTTCCTACCAGTGGGTATGAATATGCCGATGCTCCAGATATAGAAGTATATTATAATCCAGACCCTGTTAATGCAAAGTATGAAGTGTGGATTCCTGTTATAAGAAAAGATAATTAGAAAGTGAGATGAAAGTATGACACATTTAGTATATTGTGATAATGTGGGTAAAAAGGGTGAGCGTCCAATAGATAAAATACTGGCAGGTATAAAGACTATGGTTGTGAGAGGTGCTGCTGGAAGAAAAATTCCACATAGCAGAGTTTTTGAAGGAGAAGAACTCTATTTTATGGAAAAGGGTACCGCTCAGATTTCAGCAAAAGCAAAGGTAAAGAGTGTTCAAAATTTTGTCAAGCTGACGGATACCGAAATAGATGATGTTCTTTCCTCAAATCAGAGTAAGCTTAATTTATCGGATAAACAGATTGTACGATGGCACAAAAAGTGTCTTTGTCTTGTGGAATTTAATTGCGCAGAGGAAATTGTTCCGCCACTGGAGTTTGAACATCAGGGAAATATGGATGACTGGTTGATTATTGATAAGATAGAGGATGTAGTTGTTGGTTCAAGCATTCCATACAATTATGAGAAATCTAGATTTTAGGTGGGGCAAGAAATGTCAATGTGGAACCCGTGGCGTGGATGTAAAAAATGTAGTGATGGTTGCCTACACTGTTATATTCACAAAGGAGATTATAAAAGAGGAATCAATACGAGTGAAATCGTTAGAACAAAAGATTTCGGTAAGCCTATTGAAAAGCTAAAGAATGGCTCATATAAAATGAAATCAGGAATGGTCTATCTTTGTTTTTCGACAGATTTTTTTATAGAAGAAGCAGACGAATGGCGTGATGAGTGTTGGAAAATGATAAGAGAAAGGCAAGACTGCACTTTTTTATTCTTAACTAAGAGAATTGACAGATTTTCACATTGTATTCCAAAAGATTGGGAGAACGGCTATGATAATGTAGTTATCTGTTGCACGATTGAAAATCAGAGAAATGCAGACTACAAATTGTCCATTTTTCAAAAACTGCCAATTAAGCATAAATGCATTACTGCACAACCTTTGATTGAAAACATTGAAATTGAAAAATACCTTGATGGAATAGAATTGGTTGTTGTAGGTGGAGAATCTGACATGAATGCAAGACCACTTTACTACGATTGAGTATTGAATATTAGGAAACAATGTGTAAACAAAAACGTCAATTTTGAATTCAGACAGTGCGGAACATACTTTGTGAAAGAGGGTAAGAAATATAAAATACAGACAAAGGATTTGGTCAGACAGGCAAAATTAGCAAATATAGATTTTGTTGGCAATGAGTGAATATTTGTCTTGTAAAGATAGTGGAGACAACAGAAACTTTCAGTTTGTAAGAGCGGTGCATTGATGAAATTTTGGATACTTTTTGAATACTTTTCAAAATGACGATGCGCTAAACCCAGTAAAATCAATACTTTACGAACTGGGGAAAGACTTCAAATCCCCCTCTCGCTATTAATTAAAAGGTGCGGAAACGTTGATAAATACAGCGTTTCCGTTATTTTTTTGTTTGAAAAGTATAGGATTTTGGTTCTAAGTCAATAGTTGGGGTGGTATCCGTATGGATAACGCCCCATTACTACGTTTAGGGGGATTTTAATGTTTAGATTGAAAAATCATATTTCATGGCATACAAAGAAGACCTTCAGTGCCAGTCTTATCTTTTATGTAATTAATGCATAGTAAGCAGGATACGTGTCCTGAAATGTTCAAAATTCCTTATACCGTAGGAAGTACGTTTCAGGACTTTTATCTTGTTGTTAAAACCTTCTGTCGGACCGTTTGTGATATGAGAATACTTAAAAGCATTCAATATCTCATGGCACCAGTTCCTGTAGGTAACAGCACATTTTTCGAATTCCGGTATCTGAGACTGTTCCGCAGTCGATATCCAATCAAAGAAATCTTTTCTCTGTTCCGAATATTTGGGATTCTGACAGATATCATAAAACCATTCCTTTAAATAATGAACCAGACGGAGGTCATCGTTGTATTGAAGCATGAGGTCACAAGCTCTTTTGTTTTCATCCTTCAGTTTACAATATCGTGTGAGGATGAGGGAACGGCTTCTTTTGTAGTATCTGCGCAGGTTTGCCGGCATTGTTTTCTGAAGTCTTTTACGGACGTTCTCAATAGCCCAGGTCGTCTGCCTGATAAAATGATATTTATCGATTACAACCGTTGCATTAGGGAGAAATGTTTTTGCTACGGAAGAAATAGATACAGAATCATGCAGGGCAGCTGCGATAAAGGCTGTCATTCTGGAAGTACGCTGAAAATACCGGGGGAGAAAACTGTAGTTTTCATAAAACCGTTTGCCACAGGAACAGACATAACGGCGTTTTCTGAGTACAAGATAACAGTGTTTCATTTGGAAGGGTAAATCCTTTATAGTCTGCATTCTGTAATCATGAACCCGCATTGTGGATTGTCCGCAGGAGGGACAAAAGTGCTCTCTTGGTTTTGTATCCAAAAATATTTTCACATAATGGTCAGAATGAAGAATTTTTTTTACGATTACATCTTCCATATTTAGGAGTTTATTGATACAATGATTATGCATTTGATGCACCTCCGAGTGGTTTGTTTGTGGGACTGGCACTTGGAGGTCTTTTTTATTATAAAAGAAAAATGTCAGAGTATATGATTTTTCAATCATACACCCCAACATTTATTTTAGAACCAGTTTTCTTTACTTTATAAAGATATATGGTATAATTTTTTTGTGGCATATGCCAAAAAGAGAGGTATTAAGATGCCAAGATGTAGAAAGAGAATAGTATGTAAAGAGCCTGATGTTAAAGTATTTATACCTCAGCAAAATGATAACAGCGAAATGTTGATTATGACTGTTGATGAATACGAAAGCATAAGACTGATTGACTTGGAAGGATTCAGTCAGGAAGAATGTGCTAATATGTTAGGTGTTGCACGGACAACTGCTCAATTAATTTATAATAATGCGAGAGAAAAAATTGCAACGGCGTTAGTGAAGGTAAAGGGACTTCAAATCGAAGGTGGAAATTATGTGCTGTGTGATGGAAGCCCGCATTGTAAAAAATGTCATTTAACGAAATCTTACTTGAATCAAAGACAATTACAAGAAAAGGAGAATGGAATTATGAGAATAGCGGTAACATACGACAACGGAGAGGTGTTTCAGCATTTTGGAAGAACCGAGAATTTTAAAATATATGAAATACAGAATAATCAAGTCATTTCTTCGGAAGTGATTAGCTCAAATGGGCAAGGACATGGTGCTCTGGCAGGAGTACTTGCAACAAATCAGATAGATGTACTTATTTGTGGCGGTATCGGAGGCGGTGCACAGATGGCTCTTGCAGAAGCCGGAATAGAACTGTGTGCAGGTGCAACGGGAAATGTGGATAAAGCAGTTTCAAGTTATCTTGCTGGTACACTTGTAAATACTGGTTCAAATTGCAATCACCATGAGGATGGACATACATGTGGAGACCATGGTTGCGGAAACCATGGTTGTGGTAATCATTAATTTATAAAACGAATTGAGGTGACGTGTAAGAAATGAAAGTGGTAATTGTAGGTGGTGTGGCTGGTGGAGCTTCGGCCGCAGCCAGAATTCGCCGTCTGGATGAAGGTGCAGAAATAATCGTTTTTGAAAAAACAGGATGTATTTCTTACGCTAATTGTGGTCTGCCATATTATATTGGTGATGTAATCACCGATTCCAGTGACTTGACACTTCAGACACCGGAAAGTTTTTGGACAAGATTTCGGATTTTAGTAAAAGTAAATCATGAAGTAACTAACATTAATGTGACCCAAAAGACAGTAACAGTAAAAAATCTACTTACAGGCACAGAATGGGAGGAGCCTTATGATAAGCTCTTATTATCTCCGGGAGCAAAACCCGTAAGACCAAATCTGCCCGGAATTGATAGTGAAAAGATTTTTTCGCTAAGGACAGTAGAAGATACGTTTCGGATTCGTGATTATTTGGAAAAAACAAAAGTGCAAAGTGCTGTGATTGTGGGCGGAGGCTATATAGGTATTGAGGTTGCGGAAAATCTTAAGGAAAAAGGTCTTAATGTGACGATTGTTCAGAGACCGAATCAGTTGATGAATACGCTGGATTATGATATGGCTTCGTTTGTTCATAGTAAGCTTCGTGCAAAGGGGATTACATTAAGATTGAATAGTAATGTTATCTCTTTTCGACAGGATGGGGAACGTATTGTGACCCTGTTGGAAGATAATAATGAAATAGTAGCTGATATGGTTTTGCTTGCCATAGGCGTGGCACCCGAAAATAGTCTTGCAAAACAAGCAGGACTGGAGCTTGGTGTAAAAGGAAGTATTGTCGTAAATGACCGTATGGAAACCTCAGTACAGGATATTTATGCTGTGGGTGATGCTATTCAGGTGAAGCATTTTGTGACAGAAGAAGATACCGTAATTGCACTTGCAGGACCGGCAAATAAGCAGGGACGTATTGCAGCAGATAATATCTGTGGAGGAGATAGTCATTATCAGGGTTCTATGGGTTCCACCATAATAAAGATATTTGATATGACTGTTGCAGGAACCGGTTTGACGGAGAAAGTAGCTAAATCTATGGGAATTGATTGTGAAAGTGTTGTCCTTTCCCCAGCTTCTCATGCAGGTTATTATCCCGGTGCAAAAGTTATGACCATGAAGGTTGTTTTTGAAAAGGAATCCTTAAAGCTTCTTGGCACACAGATAGTTGGATCGGAAGGTGTAGATAAGAGATTGGATGTTCTCGCTACAGCAATCCATTGTGGTATGAAAGCAGACATGCTTAAGGATTTGGATTTGGCATATGCACCACCATTTTCATCTGCAAAAGACCCTGTAAATATGGCTGGTTTTATGATTGAAAATATAAGTAAAGAAATGATTAAGCAGTATCATTGGGATGATATTAAAGATTTACCTAGGGACGGAAGTGTTACATTATTGGATACCAGAACGGCATATGAGTACAAAAGTGGACACATTGATGGGTATATCAATATTCCGGTGGATGACTTGAGAGACCGATTAAATGAACTTGATAAAAGTAAGACAGTCTATGTAATATGTCAGAGCGGATTAAGAAGTTATATAGCTTGTAGAATCCTGTCTCAGAACGGCTTTGACTGTAATAATTTTTCCGGTGGTTACAGGTTTTATGCCAGTGTAATTAAGGAAAAAGAAATGAGTGAATATACATATCCTTGTGGTATGGAAAAATAAAAGAAGATATTAGAAATTGTTCCAAATAATGAAAAAAGAAAAATTGAAGGGAGAAACAATTATGACAACATGGAAATGTACAGTATGCGGATACGTTCACGAAGGAGAACAGTCACCGGAGCAGTGCCCATTATGTAAGCAGCCTGCTGAGAAATTTGAGAAAGTAGCAGAGGTTAAAAAGAGCCCATACGCAGGAACAAAAACAGAAAAGAACTTATGGGAAGCATTTGCCGGTGAGTCACAGGCAAGAAATAAGTACACTTACTTTGCATCTGTAGCAAAGAAAGCGGGATATGAACAAATTGCGGCATTGTTCTTACAGACAGCAGAGAATGAGAAAGAACACGCAAAGCTTTGGTTTAAAGCCTTGGGAGAGCTTGGTGATACAGCAGAAAACCTTCTTCATGCAGCAGAAGGCGAAAATGCAGAATGGACCGATATGTATGAGAGAATGGCAAAGGATGCAGAGGAAGAAGGCTTTACAGAACTTGCAGCACAGTTTAGAGGTGTAGCTGCCATCGAGAAGTTGCATGAGGAAAGATATCGTGCATTGCTTAAAAATGTTGAAACTATGGAAGTATTTAAAAAGAGTGGCGTAACTATGTGGGAATGTCGTAACTGCGGTCATGTAGTAGTCGGTCTTGAAGCACCGGAAGTTTGTCCTGTATGTAATCATCCACAGGCATATTTTGAAGTACGTAAAGAGAATTATTAATAGGGAGGTTTTTTATATGAAATATTATATTTGTGAACATTGTGGAAATATCATTGAATATGTGAAGGCGTCAGGTGTTCCAGTTATGTGCTGTGGTCAGAAGATGACAGAGATTGTACCGGGAACCAGTGATGGAGCACATGAGAAGCATGTACCAGTTGTAATAGTGGATGGAGACAAGGTGACTGTTGAAGTTGGTGAAGTAGAGCATCCAATGGTAGAAGCACATTATATTCAGTGGATTACTATTGAAACAACAAGAGGTAGTCAGAAAGTTAAATTAGAATATACAGATAAACCAAGAGCAGAGTTTAAACTTGTGGATGGAGAAGAATTTGTGGCAGCCTATGAGTACTGCAATTTACATGGGTTATGGAAGAAATAAGATATAGAAAATAGAGGTACAAATTTCAGTTTGTAATACAGAAGTGAAACGAAGACCGAATCCCCCTTTTTTGGAACATAGTATGAAAAATAGTGGAGCATAACCTAATAAATAGTATTCTTGGAAAATATGTTGGGACATCACGGGTTATAACATATCCGAAATAGTGATTGGATATTTACGCCAATAATGTCAAAAATATTCAATATATAATTGTTGGAGGAGTTGGCTTTGGCATTTGGATATGTTCTTCTTCATCCATAATGAGTCCTGTGACGGTTCTGACAGGACGGTAAAATAAAAAGTGACCGAGTGATGAAGAATTTTACGAGAGGATAAAATACCTAGATGGGTATGTCCTCTCGTTTTTTTTGTTCTAACATAACAATGAGACTTTGGATAAGAGGACGTCACATTGAGAATACCAGAGAGTGATTATCCTAGCACCAATAATCTGTTGGGCTGTCAATCTGTGTTGCTGCCTGAAATTTCATGAACATGAAGTTGTGTGTTGCAGTTGTTTTGATTGCTCATCAAAAACTCCTTTTTCTTAATATTTGACAAAAGAGGACGGGGGGCATGCAAGGAAAGGAAAAGTGGTTGATAGAAAAAATGAAAGAGCGTATACTAGTAAAGGATAAATTTGAGAAGAATGCATACTTGAGAGGTTAGAATATGTTATTGTTGCAGCAGATGATTGTATTATTTATTTTAATGCTGATTGGATATTATATTAATAAAAAAGGCTTTGTGACGGATGCTACATTTAAGCAGTTTTCCTGGGTGGTTGTGTATGTTGCCTGTCCGGCCATGGTAATATCCGGTAGTGTGAACAGCGGAAAAATGATGCATGGAAGAGAGCTGTTTGCGACATTGGGGCTTGCGATTCTTGTGTATGTGGTACTGATACTGATTTCTCTTATCACACCGCTTATCTTGGGCGTTCCAAGGGATGACAGGGGTGTGTATAAGGTTATGATGATTTTCTCCAATATTGGCTTTATGGGGTTTCCCCTGATTAACAGTCTTTACGGAGCAGAAGCTTTACTGTATGCGGCATTATTCCAGATTCCGTTTAATGTACTCATATACACCTATGGAATCATTGCTTTGAAAAAGAAATCTGAGGAAAAGGAAAAACTGGATTTTAAGAAGATTATGAATATCGGAGTAATCTGTTGTATTATTTCCATTGTAATCGCATTGTTTCAGATTGAAACTCCTGATTTTGTGAAATCAACGGTGCAGAATCTCAGTAATTTGACAGCACCACTCAGTATGATGGTAATCGGTGCATCTTTGACTAAAATAAAGTTGAAGGATTTATTCACGGATGTAAGATTATTGTTATTCTGTGCATGGAAATTGTTGGTGGTGCCAATTGTACTATTGTTTATTTTAAAGATGTTTATTACCAATGAAATGTTGTTGGGAGTGTGTATGGTAGTGCTGTCAACCCCGATTGCCAGTATGACGGCAATGCTTGCCCAGCAGTATGATGGTAACTATGGTTTGGCATCTAAAAGTGTTGCGCTGTCTACTATTCTATCGGTAATTACTATGCCGATTGTATCCATGGTGGTTGGAATATAAAGTAGGAAAAGGATTGGTTGGTATTTTTATGGAATAGAAATACCAACCAAAATTAAATCATAAATTAATTAATGGGAGAAATGCGATTATGAGAATCGGAATGGGTTATGATGTTCACAAGCTGGTAGAAGGAAGAGATTTGATTATGGGTGGAGTGAAGATTCCTTATGAAAAAGGATTGCTCGGCCACTCAGATGCAGATGTGCTTTTACACGCTATTTCAGACGCTTTGCTTGGAGCGGCGGCACTTGGAGATATTGGGAAACATTTTCCGGATATAGACCCAAAGTACAAAGGGGCAGATAGTCTGTTGTTATTACGGGAAGTGGGTAAATTATTAGAAAACAAGTGTTATATTATAGAGAATATTGATGCTACAATTATTGCCCAGGCACCGAAAATGAGACCTCATATTGATACTATGAGACAGAATATTGCGGATGCCCTTTCCATTGATATTTCCCAAGTGAATGTAAAAGCGACCACGGAAGAAGGACTTGGATTTACCGGAAGCGGAGAAGGGATTTCTTCCCAGGCAATTTGTTTGTTAACCAGTCCAAGGGAGTTTGCAACCATGGATGTAACAAATATGGATTCTAAATGTGACGGCTGTAGCGGGTGCAGTAAAGCATAAGGAAGCAGATTGGGAACAAAACAAATTGTAGAAATTAGTCATTTTTTTCCATAGATAAAAATGTAAAAAACATTGACAAAAGGAAGTAAAATTCATATTCTAATAGAAGAAACAAAGATAAAAGCTGTGATCGAAAGAGTAGAAAACAGAGCATCTTTCCAGAGAAGGAATGTCATTGGCTGAGAGCATTCCAAGAAGCCTGCTTTTGAAGTGCATTCGGGAGCTGATCCGGTGAACTTAAGTAGCCGGGTACGTATACCTACGTTACAGGATAAGAGTGAAGATACGATATGTATCTTTATTAGAGTGGAACCGCGGATAACCTTCGTCTCTAAACGAGATGGAGGTTTTTTTATTATCTCTTAAAATCTAATTAAATATGTGAGGTATCGTATGTCATTTTATAAGATGGTACAGGATGAGATTCGCCTGATTCAGGAACGGGACCCGGCGATTCATTCTAAAATGGAAGTTTTTTTATACCCTAGCTTTAAAGTGATGCTGCATTATCGTGTGGCACACAGACTATACGAAAACGGACATTATTTTCTTGCCAGATGGGTGTCCCAAAGGGGAGTGCGCAGAACCGGAATTGAGATTCATCCGGGTGCTAAAATTGGAAAGGGTTTCTTTATTGACCATGGAAATGGTGTTATTATAGGAGAAACTACGATTATTGGAGATAATGTTACCCTGTATCAGGGTGTAACCTTAGGCGGTACAGGCAAAGAACATGGAAAGCGCCATCCAACCATTGGTAATAATGTTATGATTAGTGCGGGGGCCAAAATACTTGGCTCGTTTACCATTGGTGATAACAGTAAGATTGGAGCCGGAAGTGTTGTGCTGGAAGAGGTTCCGCCGAACTCAACGGTTGTGGGTATTCCGGGACGTGTAGTCAAGCGTAACAATATGTCCCTCCCGCAGGAAACGATGGACCATGGGCATTTGCCTGACCCGGTACGGGAAGATATCCAGCAATTGCAGAGTGCCAATACAGAACTGATTAACCGTGTGCTGGAATTGGAAAAAAGATTGAATCAGCTCAGCAAATAGAATGAATTTAGTGGTTTTTATATGATAAATGAAAAAAAGGTAAGACAGAAGGAGAACCAAAATGAAGATTTACAACACGTTATCAAAATCAAAGCAGGAATTTGTGCCACTTGAGCCGGGAAAGATAAAAATGTATGTATGCGGTCCTACCGTTTACAATCTGATTCATATCGGCAATGCAAGACCGATGATTGTATTTGATACGGTCAGAAGATATATGGAATATAAGGGATATGAGGTAAACTATGTATCTAACTTTACCGATGTGGATGACAAGATTATTAAGAAAGCAATTGAAGAAGGCGTGGAAGCATCTGTGATTTCAGAACGATATATTGCAGAGTGCAAAAAAGATATGGAAGCTATGAATGTACGTCCGGCTACCACACATCCTCTTGCCACACAGGAAATTTGCGGAATGCTGGATATGATTGGTACATTGATTGAAAAAGGATATGCATATGCAGCTGCGGACGGAACGGTTTACTTCCGTACCAGAAAATTCGAAGAATACGGCAAGCTTTCCCATAAAAACTTAGATGATTTACAGGGTGGTAACCGTTCTTTATTAGTGTCCGGTGAAGACCAGAAGGAAGATGCATTGGATTTCGTGCTCTGGAAACCAAAAAAAGATGGAGAACCATATTGGGAATCTCCATGGTGCAACGGAAGACCGGGATGGCATATTGAATGTTCCGTTATGAGTAAGAAATATTTAGGGGATGAAATTGATATTCATGCCGGCGGTGAAGATTTGGTGTTCCCTCATCATGAAAATGAGATTGCCCAATCAGAAGCAGCAAACGGAGTACAGTTTGCTAAGTATTGGATGCACAATGCGTTCTTAAATATTGACAATAAGAAGATGAGTAAATCTGCAGGCAACTTCTTTACGGTAAGAGATATTGCAGAAAAATACGATTTGCAGGTTTTACGTTTCTTTATGCTTTCCGCTCACTACAGAAGTCCGTTAAATTTCAGTGCAGATCTTATGGAAGCAGCTAAAAATGGATTGGAAAGAATTGTAACATGCGCGGATAAATTAAATTCATATTTAACAAAAGAAAATGCAAGAGTTTCTGCTACAGATGCTGAAAAACAGTTGTTAGAAGATGCTTTAAAATATAACAACCGTTATGAAGAAGCAATGGATGATGATTTTAATACCGCAGATGCTATCTCCGTAATCTTTGAATTGGTTAAGTTTATTAATACGAACACGGATGAAAACAATAGCAAAGAGTATGTGGAAGCATTGTTAAAACAGCTCACCACTCTTGCAGATATCTGTGGTCTTATCTTAGAAAGAAAAGAAGAAATTTTAGATCAGGAAATCGAAGATATGATTGCGGCGCGTCAGGCGGCAAGAAAAGAAAAGAACTTTAAGTTGGCAGATGAAATCCGTGATACATTATTACAGAAGGGTATTATTTTAGAAGATACCAGAGAAGGAGTAAAATGGAAGAGAGCTTAAGCCTTCTGAAAAAATTAAAAGTCGAGTTTTCTTGTGAAGATGTGGACTTGCGCAATTATTCTCCTCTTACTTTGGCATTTTTAGGAGATTGTGTATTTGACTTAATTATAAGAACTGTCATTGTGGAGCGCGGGAACCGCGCTCCGGAAAGTCTTCATAAGAAGAAAAGTGCAGTGGTGAAAGCACAGACCCAGGCAAAAATGGCAGAATCCCTCTTGGAAAGCCTTTCGGAAGAAGAACTTTCCGTATATAAAAGAGGCCGTAATGCAAAATCCTATTCCGTTGCTAAAAACGCATCCGTATCCGATTATCGTAGGGCAACCGGATTTGAAGCATTATTGGGCTATTTGTATTTACAGGATAAGGAAGACCGGGTAATTGAACTAATTAAGCTTGCATTAAGCCGGATGGAACTGGAGATTTAGCCCGGAGGACCTGTTTTTACATAAATTTATGAAAAAATAGGGATAACAATGGGATAAAGGCAACGATAACATGTGTTATTTAACATTTTAGGAGAAGAAAATGGAAAAACAGCTTGTAAATGAGTATAAAATCGAAGGGAGAAATGCAGTAACAGAGGCGTTACGAAGCGAAAGACCCATTGATAAGTTATATGTGCAGGATGGTTGTCAGGACGGACCGGTCATGACCATTAAGCGATTAGCGAAAAATAAGGATATTTTCGTAAAATATGTGGCAAAAGAGCGTTTGGACCAGCTTTCAGAGACCGGACATCACCAGGGTGTCATCGCTATGGCAGCTGCATATGAGTATTCTGAGGTAGAAGATATTCTAAAAAATGCAGAAAATAAGGGAGAAGCACCGTTTATCTTCCTATTAGATAATATTGAAGACCCACATAACCTTGGAGCCATCATTCGTACGGCAAACCTTGCGGGAGCTCATGGGGTCATTATTCCGAAGAACCGTGCAGTGGGTCTTACAGCTACAGTAGCAAGAACCAGCGCAGGTGCATTGAATTATACTCCGGTTGCAAGAGTGACAAACATGTCAAAAACCATTGAAGAATTAAAAAAGAAGGGACTTTGGTTTGTCTGTGCGGACATGGGTGGTGAGTCTATGTACCGTTTAAATTTAACAGGACCGATTGGACTTGTAATCGGAAATGAAGGAGAAGGTGTCAGCAGATTGGTAAAAGAGAAATGTGATTTTATTGCATCCATTCCAATGAAAGGTGACATAGATTCCTTGAATGCATCGGTTGCAGCCGGTGTTTTGGCCTATGAAATTGTCCGACAAAGAGGTTGATGGTTAACATAAAAACTGCAAGAAACCCGTCAAAATTAATGTTGCAAAATGCAAAAAAAGGAGACTTATGCAGGAATTTGCATCAGATACAGTCAAAAAGTACCAAAATGAGACCGATGAAATGCTAATTGAGCGTCTTAGAGATGGTGAGAGAGATATTACGGATTATATTATGAACAAGTACAAAAATCTTGTCCGCGCGAAAGCAAAGTCTATGTACATCCTTGGAGCGGATACAGAGGATTTGATACAGGAAGGTATGATTGGTTTGTTCAAAGCCATCCGTGATTATGACGCCGGAAGAGATGCCAGCTTCTTTACATTTGCGGAATTGTGTATTTCCAGACAGATGTATACAGCAGTTCAGGCGTCCAACCGTAAGAAACATATGCCACTGAATTCTTATATTTCCCTCTATGCAACAGCGGATGCTGAGAATGGAAATAAAGAAGGCGATGAGTTTATAAATTTTTTAGGATTTGAGAACCAAAAAAATCCGGAACAACTCTTGATTGATAAGGAAAATGTGATATCATTGGAAAGGAAAATAGAAGAGGAATTAAGTACCTTTGAAAAGCAGGTGCTTGACCTTTACCTTACCGGAATGAGCTATTCCCAGATTGCAAGAGTGTTGGGACGGGATGAAAAGTCTACAGATAATGCTTTGCAACGTATGAAGAGCAAGATTCGAAAGGTAATCGCTAAATAGTGATTACCTTTTTTATGGGAAATCCCGACTCGTCGGTCGGAAATGAGAAAAAGTATCATTTATACATAGGAAAACTTTGAATGTAACCAGAAAAAGAAAAGAGGAGATGAAAAAATGTTTTCAAAGTTCAGTGTTAAGAAACCATATACCGTACTGGTGGGTGTAATCATGGTAATTGTACTTGGAATTGTATCTTTTACCAAGATGAGTACGGATTTACTTCCAAGTATTAATCTTCCGTATGTAATTGTTATGACTACATATGTAGGTGCCAGCCCGGAAACGGTAGAAACGGTTGTTACAAAACCGGTAGAATCGGCAATGGCTACGGTAAGTAATATCGAAAATATTAGTTCCGTATCCAGTGAAAATTATTCCATGGTCATTATGGAATTTGCACAGACAGCGGATATGGACTCGGTATCGCTAGAAATCAGAGAAAGTTTGGATCAGATAAAGTCCTATTGGGATGATTCTATAGGCAATCCGGTCATTATGAAGTTAAATCCGGATATGCTCCCGGTTATGATTGCTGCCGTTGGTATGGAAGGGATGACCAATGCAGAGATTAGTGATTATACAGATGAAAATGTCATTCCGAGATTGGAAAGTATTGAAGGTGTTGCTTCTGCCAGTGCTTCCGGTTTGCTTGATGAGAATGTACATGTAGTAATTCGTCAGGAATATATTGATAAAATTAATGAGCAGGTATTTGGCTCCATTGATGAAGAATTATTAGAGGCTCAGCAGGAAATTGATGACGGATTAGCTGAAATCGTAGATGGTGAAAAAGAACTTGCTGACAGCGTAGAAGAGATCAAGGAAAATGAACAGGACTTAGCAGAAGGCCGTCAGGAAATCGAAGATGCAAAGAAAGATTTGGCAGATGCGAAAAAAGAACTTGAAGATGGTAAAGCTGAATTAGAAGACAAGAAGGATGATCTGGAGGATGCGAAGGAAGAGGCTCTAAAAGAAATCGAAAAAGGGATGAAAGAACTTCTTGCAGGTAAGGATAAGGTTACGGCTCAGATTGAGGATGCAAATGATGAGTTGTCAGATATAAATGAGGAGCTTGAAAATGCTGATCTAGTAAAAATAGGTGAGGCTGCTTCTGCATTAGAGAATCAAAATTCGGCAGAGTTTATGTTTAGTAGTTTATATGCATTAGAACTACTGCATAGTATGCAAGATATTGATTTTTCAGAAGAAGAAAAGGGATTATTAGAATTAGCAAGTTTGGCTTTATCTGTTGATATTAGTGAAAAAAGCGATGAAGAAGCTTTAAATGCGTTATTATCAGTTGCAAAGTTGGCGGTTGTAAATTCTGACGAAGTAGAGTTATTGACAGAAAAAGGGTTTTATGAAAAAACAATTACATCTTTGGAGTCCGCCCTTGTTGAAATCAATGCAGGCTATGCAAAACTTGCAGCAGGACAAATCGAAGCCGCAGCCGGTTTTGGTACAGGTGATGCAGCCATCATCTTTGGTGAGACCCAGATGGAAGCCGCAGAGAAGCAGTTAGAAAGCGGCGAAGAACAGTTAGAAGCATCAGAAGAACAGCTTGTAAGTGGTCAGGAACAGATTGATAAAGCATATGAGCAGATTGATGATGCAAAGGAACAACTTGCGGATGCAAGAGAACAGCTTGCGGATGCTCAGGAACAGTTGGATGATTCCCGTGATATGGCATATGCAAATGCAGATATGCACGGTATTTTGACGGTAGAAACAGTAAAATCATTATTAACGGCACAGAATTTCTCCATGCCGGCTGGTTATGTAACAGAAGAAGGTACGCAGTATTTGATTCGTGTAGGCGATAAGCCGGATGATGTGGAAAAATTAAAAGCAATGCCTCTTATTAATATGAATATGGATGGCGTTGATGTGATTACATTAGGGGATGTGGCAGATGTCTTTATGACGGATAACTCTGCAGACATTTACACCAATGTAAATGGTACACCTGGTGTTATGATTTCCATGCAGAAACAGACCGGATATTCAACCGGTGATGTTTCAGATAAAATTTTGGCAGAGTTTAAGCTTATGCAGGAAGAAAATGAAGATCTGATTCTCATTACACTAATGGATCAGGGTATCTACATTGACTTCGTTATGGACTCTATTATCAATAACATTGTATTTGGTGCGGGGCTTGCAATTCTTATTTTAATTTTGTTCTTAAAGGATCTGCGTCCGACATTTGTTATTGCAGTGTCAATTCCGGTCAGCTTGGTGGCGGCAATTGTCTGCATGTATTTTAGTGGTGTTACATTAAATATTATTTCCTTATCCGGTCTGGCGCTGGGTATTGGTATGCTGGTGGATAACTCCATCGTTGTTATTGAAAATATCTATCGACTGCGAAATGAAGGATATTCAAGAGTAGAAGCAGCCATTGAAGGTGCGAAAGAAGTAGCGGGTGCGATTGTGGCATCTACTTTGACAACCGTATGTGTATTTGCACCGATTGTATTTACGGATGGTATTACCAGACAGCTGTTTGTGGATATGGGACTTACCATTGCCTATTCCTTACTGGCGTCTTTGGTAATTGCCCTTACGGTTGTACCGGCATTGGCATCTAAGGTATTGGTGAATGTAAAGGAAACCAAGGAATCCGCTCTTACAGCGCGCCTTGGAAGAGTATATGAGAAATCAATTGGAGTTGCTCTAAAGTGGAAACCTCTTGTATTGATTGGTGTTGTAGGTTTACTTATTTTCAGTGGATATCTTGCAATCAGCAAGGGAATTGCATTTATGCCATCCATGGACTCTACCCAGATTTCCATTACATTAGAGACTCCGGAAGGAACCAAATTAGGAGACACTGCTGAAATGTCGGATGAAATCGTAAATCGTATTCTTGCGATTGAAGATGTTCAGGACGTAGGTGCCATGGTTGGCGGCGATAGTCTGACAGGCAGTGACGGAGCGACCAACGTGGTATCCATGTATGTTGTTTTAAAAGAAGATAAAGCACATACGGCAGAAGAAGTCGGTAAGATGATTGAGGAAGTTACGGCAGATATTAAGGATGCTGAATTATCTATTAATACAGAAGCGATGGATATGAGTGCACTCAGCGGAAGCGGCGTTTCTATGCAGATTAAAGGCCGTGATTTGGATACATTACAGGAAATTGCTTCTGAAGTGGCAGGTATTTTAGCTGAAGTAGAAGGAATCGCAGAAGTTTCTGACGGTATGGAGGAAACAACCGGAGAACTTCGAGTTCTTATAGACAGGGATAAGGCTATGGATTGTGGTCTTACCGTTGCACAGGTATTCCAGCAGATTAATGCTAAAATTACAGAGGATACCGGCTCTACGCAGCTTGTGACGGATACCAAAGAATATGACATTCTGGTTATTCATCAGGCGAATTCTGAAATGAGCCGTCAGGATATCAAAGATGTTCTGATTGATTACACGGATAAAGATGATAAGAAGTGCAAGATTCCATTATCAGAAATAGCTGTATTTGAAGAGAGAGAAGGGTTAAATTCGATTAATCGAGATTCTCAGTCAAGATATATCTCCGTATCCGGTACGATAGCAGAAGGGTACAATGTAGGTATTGTAGCAGCGGATGTAGAACGTACTTTGGCTGATTATGAACTTCCGGCAGGTTATACGCTGGTATTTAACGGTGAAAATGAGATGATTATGGACGCCATGGAACAGTTAATGTTAATGATGGTATTGGCAATCGTATTCATGTTCCTCATTATGGTTGCCCAGTTCCAGTCACTGTTATCGCCATTTATCATTTTATTTACGATTCCGCTTGCGTTTACCGGTGGTCTGTTTGGACTCTATTTTACCGGTAGTGAAGTCAGCGTTATTGCTGTAATTGGATTTGTTATGCTTGCCGGTATCATTGTAAATAATGGTATCGTGTTGGTTGACTATATCAATATGCTCCGTGAAAACGGCATGGCAAAAAAAGAAGCCATTATGACGGCAGGCCGTACACGACTTCGTCCGGTACTTATGACAGCTTTAACCACGATTCTTGCTATGTCCACTATGTTATTTAGCAATGACATGGGTGCAGATATGTCAAAGCCAATGGCAATCGTAATTGTTGGTGGTCTGACATATGGTACGTTATTGACTCTTTACGTAGTTCCTTGTATCTACGATATCTTTAATCGTGAAAAGAAAGTAAAAGATATCGCAGAGTAAAGGAGGGTTTATGAGGGAAGAGAAAAAGACGGATAAAGTAATTGCAATTTACCATGCAATTGAAGATTTAGTTGCAGAAGGCGCGGATGTTTCCTCCATGCGAGTATCGGATATCGCCATGAAAGCAGGGATTGGAAAAGGTACTACCTATGAGTATTTTTCCAGTAAAGAAGAAATGGTGATTAAAGCCATGGTTTATCTTGTAGACTCTATGGTAAAGCGTATTTTAATGCAGATGGAGAGAATGGAAACCTTCCGTGATAAATTTATGATGTTATTGGATGAAATGGAAGAGAAGGCAAAGCAAAGAGCATGTATTTTAAAATATCTGAATATGCTTAGCGATATGAATCTCTGTGAACAGATGCATGATGTGCTGTTAGAAGATGAAGAAGCAAAAAAAGCCAGTCCTATGAGGATTATCCAATATCTGATTGAACAGGGAAAAAAGGAAGGAATTATCGGTAATCGTTTTTCACAGGCCTATTTGGAAACAACCATGTTTTCAAGAGTAATTTCCTTTGTGATTTATGCGGATGGTGAGTTGGGAATTCTGCGCAGTGATTATGGAGAGATGAAGCAGGAGTTATATGAGGGTTTATGCAGAGAATTAGCATAATATAATAAGAGTATTTAAGGAAGACATGCCCGTGTGGCATGTTTTTCTTTTATGGACAAAATGAATGTCGATAGATATACTGTTAGAAGGAAAAAATAAGAAAAATAGGGAGTTTGCGTTTTATGAAAGTGAAAAAGAGTATGCGTATGTCCATATTTATAGTAGGGATGAGCACATGTATTCTTGCGTGTGGTAAGCCTGCAGACGAAACGGTTATGCAGGAGACGGTAGAAGTAGAAGAAGTAAGTACCGAAACAATAGACGAATCACAGAATACCTACATAGATAATCCTGACCGCTCGGATGAGGGCTATACTCTTATATGGAGTGATGAATTTGATGGGGAAGCTTTGGATACCTCCAAATGGTCTTGTCAAATCGGAACAGGGACTTCGGAAGGTCTGACAGACTGGGGTAATCAGGAATTAGAATATTATACGGATGAAGAAAAAAACGTGCGTGTAGAAAATGGTGAATTGATTATTACGGCGATTAAAGAAGAGGAACGTGTTGGCGGTAAGCTTTTTACATCAGCTAGAATTCGGACTATGACGGATGAAAGAGACGTTCTTTTTTCAACCAAATACGGGAGAGTAGAGGCAAGAATCAAGCTTCCAAAAGGAGAAGGTTTATGGCCGGCATTCTGGATGCTTCCGGTAGATGATTCTATCTATAATGAATGGGCATCCTCCGGAGAAATTGACATTATGGAAGCGAGAGGAAGACTTCTTGAGAAAATAGAAGGAACTATCCATTACGGGCAGAACTGGCCGAATAATGTTTATAAAGGCGGCGAATATGAATTTCCGGATGGAGAGGATATTACGGGTTATCATTTATATTCCTTGGAATGGGAACCGGGAGTATTGCGTTGGTACATAGATAATGAGTGCTATCACTCCACAGAACAATGGTTTAGTAAGGGACCTGCCAGTGCCGCGGACTATACATGGCCGGCGCCATTTGATGTGCCGTTCTATATTTTGTTAAATATGGCAGTTGGAGGTACTTTTGACCTGCAATCGGATCCTTATGCGGCAGAATATCCGGCA
>JAZSEL010000132.1:0-15009 GCA_045531685.1 Lachnospiraceae bacterium
GAAATTCCCCTGATTGGATATTCCGAATGCAACTGCCAAAAAAACAAAAACAGGTGCTATATACGCTGTCAGGCCAAAAATACCAAACATTACCTTACTGATTGCGTCCCCAACCGGTCCGATTATACCAAAATTGCACAAGAATAACAGCGCACCCACAGCCAATGTAATAAGGAGCAGCACTTCATTGCTGATTAATCTCTCTTCATTGGTTCTGGCCCGCTGTGTACTTGTTTTGCGTCCCGAATTTCTATTTGATGTATTCCTTCTGCCGGAAGATGTTGTTTTTTTTCTGCCGGAAGTCGATGCCATACTTTCACCCCATAACATATCTTTTTTAATAATCAATACATTATAACACACATAGAAAGTATGGTCAAAATCAAATGCCACTCTATGATTTGGAATTTTGTGCCGTTTCCAAGCCTTCTTCAATCATACAGGACAATTTGTGATAGGCTTCCCGGATGCCTCCCACTTCATCAATAATTCCTTCTTCCACAGACTGTTTTCCAACCAAAACGGAACCCACATCCTTTGTCAAGAATCCGGTCTCCAACATTAATTGCTCCAATCTGTCCTGGGAAATCCGGCAGTGCTCGCACACAAAGGACACAATCCGGTTCTGAATCTGTTTGAAATATTCAAAGGTCTGGGACACTCCGATTACCATTCCGTTGGTTCTGACCGGATGAATCACCATGGTGCCCGTCGGAACAATAAAGGAATAATCCGCACTTACTGCAATGGGCACTCCTATGGAATGACTTCCTCCCAATACCAAGGAAACCGTAGGCTTACTCAAGGATGCAATCATTTCTGCAATGGCAAGTCCGGCTTCTACATCCCCTCCCATGGTGTGAATCAGAATGAGAACACCTTCTATCTCCTGGTCGTCTTCAATCATTGCCAGCTTAGGAATAATATGTTCATACTTCGTAGACTTAGAATTGCTTCCTAACAATTCATGTCCTTCAATTTCTCCGATAATTGTCATTAAAAACAATTTCTTATTTTCTGTATTCTTGTCTAAAACTGCCTGCCCGTTTTCTTTAATTGATTCCATAATGCCTCCGTTTTCCCAGAATATGATAAGCGCTTACTTCTTCGCCATAACAAAAAAGTAAGGACTGATTTAGCCCTTACTTTATTATCCGCGTTATTCATTGAATTATACGAAAACTAATAATCGTAATCGTCGTTTTCGATTTCCACATCGTAGTGCATCATGTCTTCAGCCGGTTCAAAGGCATAATCAAGCACCTTTGGAACATGCTTTTTCGGCATCGGAAGTACATTTTCAATCGGAGCCCGTCTGTCAATAACAGGTACCGTTTCTTTCATCTCTTCCATTTTCACAGAAACGGATTCTTCCTCTATTTCAGGAGATGACTTCATAACCGTTTTCATCTCTTCCCAATCAAAGGCATCCGGTTTATCCTCTTCTTTCACTGCCTCTTTACCGCTCTTTTCTGTCATCATCCGACCGGTAAGTGTTTCTGCTTTCAAATGTAATGTCACGCGAAGATTCTCCGCTGTCAAAAAATAAAGATTGATTGCCGCCAACATCATAAAGAGACAACATGTCTCAGGTTCAGAAAATGCCGCCATGGTAAGAATTACACAATCCAAAACAAAAGGTATAATGTAAAGTGTCCTATGGTCCTGTTTATGAAACCAAAAACTTACGCAATAGCCAATCAACGCGACCACTGCGACCAGCATTTCCATTCCGAGAAAACTTTCCGTTCCTTTTAGATACCCGCCGGTTGAAAAGGTCGGATTGCCATACCAAAGAACATCTATTTTAACCACAAAATATATTGCAACAAACAAAATCTGCCATAGAACCATTACAATGTATGTAACATTTCCTCTTTTCCATGTATTTTGCAACAGGCAAATTACAAAAAGGCAAAGCAGTACGGCCCCCGTCCAAAAATTAGCAGGTCCAAATTCTTCTAGGGAGGAATACATAAATGGTGAGATTGCATAAAAAAATGCCGGAATCCACGCATAAATTCCTTTTTGCATATTCCATCCGATGAAAATCAACAGAACAAAAGAAAGAATCTGCAAAACAACCTGAACATACAAAAGCAGTTCGATTTTATTTCCAAGAAGTAAAAACATTCCGGAAAGAACATTCAAATATACCTGTTCAAAAAACGAAGTCATACCGGCAACGCCCAGCACATCCCTGCCTACTTTGGAAGCCTCATAAAACCACGTTGCCTGCTGGGATGAAACCGCAACCTGCCCATTCATCAAAACCGGCAGACGAAGGATTACAAAGGCAGCCGTAATCAACAGAAAAATAAGCGTATGTACAATTCTTCCCGGCCACTTTGATAACGTAATGCCTTTTATCTTACCGCAGATAAAATGAGACAGAACGCATAAACCTATGATACCCGCAACTAAAAGCGCAGATACCCAAGGAAGCAATGCGAACACTTTCACAATCGCTATATATGAAGTTAATCCGGTCAGTCCTGCAAGAACAAACCATAACACATAGGAAAACCAAGTTTTTTTAAGACTCATTGCTCCCCCTTCATAAAATACATACCGGCAGAAATATTTCTGCCGGATGTTTCACTCTTAGATACTATCGATTGCCTGTGCCAAATCATTAATAATATCGTTTACATTTTCAATACCAACAGAGAAACGGATTAAGTCAGGTGCAACGCCTGCTTCAATTAACTGTTCGTCCGTCATCTGTCTGTGTGTATGGCTTGCCGGATGAAGTACGCAGGTTCTTGCATCCGCAACATGAGTAACAATTGCCGCAAGCTTTAACTTATCCATCATATCAGCAGCCGCTTTTCTTCCGCCCTTTAAGCCAAAGGAAATAACACCACAGCTTCCCTTTGGAAGGTACTTCTGCTGAAGTGCATGATATTTATTGCTTTCAAGGTCCGGATAATTTACCCATGCAACCTTATCATTTGCTTCTAAGAACTTAGCTACTGCCAAGGCATTGGAACAATGACGTTCCATACGGAGTGGCAATGTTTCAATACCCATATTTAATAAATAAGCATTCTGCGGTGACTGGATAGAACCCAAATCACGCATCATCTGTGCTGTTGCCTTTGTTATGTATGCACCCTTGCCGAATTTATCTGCATAAACAATACCATGGTAAGACTCATCCGGTGTACAAAGTCCCGGGAACTTCTCAGCATGTGCCATCCAGTCAAAATTACCGGAATCCACAATAACACCACCCACTGTCATTCCATGACCGTCCATGTACTTTGTAGTAGAGTGGATAACAATATCCGCACCCCATTCAAATGGATTGCAATTAATTGGTGTAGCAAAAGTATTATCAATGATAAGAGGAACCTCATGGTCATGTGCCACTTTTGCAAACTTTTCAATATCGAGTACTACCAATGCCGGATTTGCAATAGTCTCTGCAAATACACATTTGGTATTTGGCTGGAATGCCTTATTTAATGTCTCAATATCATCATCCGGATCTACAACGGTACATTCAATTCCCATCTTCTTCATGGTGCATGTAATCAGGTTAAATGTTCCGCCATAAACAGTTGCTGACATAACAACATGGTCACCGGCTTCACAGATATTAAAAATAGAATAATATGTAGCTGCCTGTCCGGAAGATGTTAACATTGCTGCCACACCACCTTCTAACTCACAGATTTTTGTAGCAACATAATCATTGGTAGGATTCTGAAGTCTTGTATAAAAATATCCGGTATCTTCCAAATCAAACAATCTTCCCATTGCTTCGGAACTCTCATATTTAAATGTTGTGCTCTGTATGATCGGAAGATTTCTGGATTCTCCGTTTTTTGGTTTCCAGCCTGACTGGATACAAATAGTCTCTTTTGCGTAATTATCTGCCATTATTTTTCCCCTTTTCTTTATACTTTATTCATCCCAGTTATGATATACGGACTGTACATCATCATCCTCATCAAGTAAATCCAGTGTCTTATTCAGATTCTTAATCGCTGTTTCGTCCGTTAATTCCACATAATTCTGCGGAATCATAGTTACTTCACTGGAAGCAAGTGTAATTCCTGCTTCTCTTAATGCTGCATCAACATCTGCATGCGCATCAGGAGCTGTTAAGATTTCATAACTGTCTTCTTCTTCGTTAAAGTCATCCGCACCGGCATCCAGTGCAATCATCATAAGGTCATCTGCTTCCATATCGCATTCTTCCTTATCAATGATAATCTGACCCTTTTCATCAAACATGAAAGACACACAGCCCGGTGTACCGATGCTTCCCTGTCCCTTTGTAAATGCACTTCTTACATTAGAAGCCGTACGGTTCTTATTATCTGTTAAGGCATTAACGATAATAGCAATACCGTTTGGTCCATATCCTTCATATGTAATGTACTCATAATTAACATTACCAACATCACCGGCTGCTTTCTTGATACCACGGTCAATCGTATCGTTTGGCATGTTGTTGGCTTTTGCTTTTGCAATTACCTGTGCTAACTTATAGTTGTTGGCAGGGTCCGGACCGCCTTCTTTTACCGCTACTGCAATTTCTCTACCTAAAATGGTAAAAATCTTACCCTTTGCAGCATCGTTCTTTTCTTTTTTGTGCTTAATATTCGCAAATTTTGAATGTCCTGACATAGACTCTCTCCTTTAGTTAAATAATCTTTTCTTCTGATTTATTACTATCAGGCGGAAGCTTGGTTACCACCACTCGTTTTACCATCTTATTTTCAACTGCTATTACCTTAAAATTATAGCCGTCTACCGTAATGGAAAAACGTTCTTTTTCAGAAGGAATCCGTTCCATCTTCGATATTAAGTATCCATTTAATGTTTCCACAGGCACTTCACCGAAAGATATGGCAAAACGTTCCTCTAACTCCTCAAGCGGGGTCATTCCGTCAATAATAAACTTATTCTTTCCTTTTTCCTCGATATGGCCTTCTTCTTCATCGTATTCATCCAAAATATTACCTACGATTTCTTCTAAGATGTCTTCCATTGCAACAAGACCGGAAGTCTGGCCATATTCGTCGATAACCATAACCGTCTGCACCTTGGCAGAACGCATGGTTTTAAATAAATCATCCACATTTCTTGTTTCGGGAATAAACTGTGCCTCCCTGAGCAGACCTTCAATCTCTCCGATTGGTGTACCCAAAAGAGCCTTGTTTCTTCCGATGCGAAATGCATCCTTCAAATATAATATACCAATAATATGATCCAAATTCTCTTTATATACAGGGAAACGGGAATTTCTCTCGTTCAATACAAAATCCATGGCATCCTGTAAGGTCATATCTGCTTCAATGGCAATGATATTGCTTCTGTCCGTCATAATATCCTGTGCCTGCTTGTCGCCAAACTCAAAGATATTACTAATCATTTCCGCCTCACTGGCCTCAATGTAGCCTTGTTCATGACTTTCATTAACCATGGAAAGAATATTTTCTTCCGCTGCCTGCTGTGCTTCCTTTCTGGCCTTTAGCACTTTCTGTGCTTTGCTTACTATACGGATTAAAATATCAAGCACAACCAGTCCAATCAGCACAATTAACAAAATACTCGAATTCGGTCCACCATCATCCATAAATAAAACTACTCCTTTTTGTTTATAATCCTAACAAATATACCATTTTGCATACAAAACGTCAAGAAAGCAGTCAATATTGATTTTGGGCATTTTTTAAAGGGAAAGACTGATTCTGAGAGCCTTGTCCACACGTTCCATCGTCTCATTGTCCAAATGGCAAATGGGGCTTTTCATTCTCTGCTTATCTATGGTACGGATCTGCTCCAATAAAATCATGGAGTCCTTAATCAAATCACAGCTACGGCTATCCAGATGAATATGGGTAGGCAACTGCGTCTTATGTAATCTGGACGTAATAGCCGCCACAATCACTGTTGGGGAATGAACATTTCCCACATCATTCTGAATCACTAAGACCGGTCGTATGCCCCCTTGTTCTGAGCCAACCACCGGTCTTAAGTCTGCGTAATAAATATCTCCTCTTTTCACAATAAACCTCTCTATACACCGGCTCTTTTTACCAAGAACCTGACTTTTACAACCTGTGTATTGAGAGTATTTCCATTCCTAATGGAGATATTCACACCAATTATATTTTTTTAATTTTAACATCATCGTAGTAATCCTTTGCACAGAAAGGTTTGCCGTGCTTGAAAAAGACACGCGGGGTACGTTTACCGATTTCACAGGCGAATTCATAATTGAATCTGCCACTGATATCCCCTAATTCCTCCATGTTTATGATTTCATCCCCGTCTCTTCCGATTAAGGTAACTTCATCCCCTTCCTTACACTCAGGAATATCCGTTACATCCACCATAAACTGGTCCATACAGACCCTTCCGATAATCGGAGCCCGTTTTCCTGCAATCAACACACTTCCGGTATTGGAAAGATTTCTTGGATATCCATCGGCATATCCTACGGGAATGGTTGCAATCCTTGTCTTTTCCTTTGTCACATATGTCCCGTTATAGCTTACCGGAACCCCTGCTTCCACTTCTTTTACATATACCACATGACTCTTTAATGATAAAACAGGAGTAAGCTTTAACACTTCCCGGTTCACCTCTTGGGATGGCCACAGACCATACAAAATAATTCCGGCACGTACCACATCCAAATTGGCATATGGCAAATCAATGATTCCTGCTGAGTTAGAGCAATGTACATATGGAAAAGAAAAATTATTTTCTTCTTCGCATTTCTTTACGAAAGAAAGAAAGGTACTAAGCTGTTTATCCGCTGCTGCTTTATCCGCTTCATCCGCCTTGGCAAAATGGGTAAAAATACCCTCAATGATCAGGTTTTCATAGGTAAGGGCTTCCTTTACAAATAAAGCCCCTTCCTCATCCGGGCGGATACCGATACGTGTCATTCCGGTATCTACTTTGATATGCACCGGTGTCTTTATTCCCATTCCCGCTGCTGTTTCATTTAATTGACGGAGAACATCCATTCTAAAAACAGCCGGCGTAATTTCCTGATTAATCAAAGTCTCATAGCTGTAAGGGAATGTATACCCAAGGACCAGAATCGGTTTGCGGATATTGGCATTTCTAAGCTGCATAGCCTCTTCCACGCTGGCTACCCCGTACCCATATACATAGGGGAGTTCTTCCATCTCCCACGCAATAGGTACCGCACCATGTCCGTATCCATCTGCTTTAATAACTGCCATAATCTTGGTATCGGGACTGATATGGGCTCTCATAGCCTCTAAATTGCTATGGACCGCATCCAAATCAATATGGGCACAAACTCTTGAATATTGTTCTAATCGAGTAATCAAATTCTTATCCAAACCTTTCCAAATCACTTCAATATATATTTATACGCCTCAATAATGTCACTTGCAACCAAAAATCGCTTTCCGGTCTTTGCCGCACAAATATCGGCAGCGTATCCATGTACAAAAACAGCCATACAAACCGCATCGTAAACCGACATGCCGTTTTTTAGGGACTGTCCTATCAGCGAAGCGCAAATACCTGCCAATACATCACCACTTCCCGCTGTTGACAATCCGTCATTACCGGTGCTGTTTACATAGACCTTCTCCTCCTCTTTCATACAGAGGGTATCCGCATCCTTAGCAACAAGGGTAACACCATATTCCTTACATACATTCCGGCATACAGACAAGCGTTCTTCTTTAATATCACCAATACTGCAGCCTGCCAAAGCGGCAAGTTCCCCCGGATGCGGAGTAAAAATCACTTCGTTTTTTTGGGTGTATTGACCCAATGCATCCTTCAATTCCTCATGAAGGGCAAAAAGTCGGAGGGCATCGGCATCACACACCAATGGTAACTCTCCATATTGTAAAAGCTTTTGTAACAGTTCATAAGCAATCTCATCCTGTAACAGTCCGGGACCAATCACTGCCACGTCCGCCCACGCAAGCCATTTTTCCAGTTTCTTTGTGAGAATACTTCCTGCATCCTCTTTTCCGTAAGTCTCTAACATCACTTCCGGTAACGAATGCAAAACCGTTTCCTTATTCTCTTCTTCCGTCAAAAGAGCCACCATTCCGCAGCCACTTCGCAGGGCTGACTTGGCACATAGCATTGCCGCTCCCGCTGTGGAGGCTCTTCCCGCAATCACCAAAACCTTACCGAATGTGCCCTTATTTCCCATTATATCCCGTACATAATCCACCTTATCCTCATTGGATTCGTTAATGTAAGAAAACATTCCCGGTGTCATGGTATAAAAAGAAGTCTCATTAATCCCTATTTTTGCTTTTGTTATTTTACCACAATACATTCTTCCCGGGTAAAACAACTGACCGCATTTGTAAAAGCCGAAGGTTACGGTTTCATCTGCCTTAACGGCAACATTACAAACACTTCCCGTTGTAGCATTGATTCCGGACGGAATATCCACACTGATTACATACGCTGAGGAATCATTGATTTTTCCGATTACCTCCTTAGCGCTCCCTGTTACCTCACGGTTTAATCCGATTCCGAAAAGAGAATCAATAACCACACGGTAACGGTTAACATCCAGAGACTCTTCGTCTACAAATGGTATCCCATATTCTTCTGCCACGGAACGCTGTGTTTTCATTTCTTCCGAATATGCGTGCTGACTTTTTAACACACAAATATCCACAAGATATCCATACTCTTTTAAAATTCTTGCAGCACATACCCCATCGGCACCATTGTTGCCGTTGCCGGCAACCACCACTATTCCGGCATCCTTTTTATCCTTAACATATGCCATAACCTGTGCGGCAACAGCAAAAGCTGCTCTTTCCATTAATACAAGAGAAGGCAGCCCTGTTGTGTGTATGGTGTTATGATCCAATTGTTTCATTTCATTTGCTGTAACAAGATACTCTTTTTTCATGATTATTCTTTGTCACTTTCCGAATCCGGAGAACCTTTTGCAGAATCTCTCTGTCTGACTACCTGATGTTCTTCCGGATTAAATTTCATATCGAAAATGTCAATCACGTCCGCACCAAAGATATCATGCATAAAGGCATAAATCTCCTGATTGGCAATCTCCATCTCCTGTTTGCGGACCACATTTTTCTTGAGCTCTACACGGATATCCGCAATCCATTTACCGATGGACTGGATGTGATGCTCATTGAGACGCATATTCTCATAGCAGACCTTCATGGTCTCTATCATAAGCTCCGCATTTACCGACTCAATCCTTGGAGGAAGGTCCATTAATTCCTCTTGGAGCTCCTTTATCTTATCGTTGCATTCATTAATTAAACGTTTATTCTCTTCAATCTTTGAATTGGTGGCTGCATCCTGCTTATCCATCAATTCAACAATCTCATTCATCAGCTTCTTTTTAATCTTTCGGACACTTTTTAACTCCGAATTGCATTTGCCCTGCATTTTAAGAAGCTCATTCAACTGCTGTTCCCGTTCATTTACCGCTCTCGTTTTTTCTACACGGGCAAATAATTGATGCCATTTATGATCAATGGTAACAATGGGTAATTTTTTGCCGGCTATGGCCGGACGATACTTTTCTTCCACTCTGGACATAAGGCTCTCCTTACTTTGTATTCAGAATCTGATAAGACAGCTTCATTAAACTGTCCGACAGATGAACATTTTCTACCAGTACATTCTCCGGAACTTCCAAATCCACATGGGCAAAATTCCAGATGCCGCGAATTCCGCATTCCACAAGCTGTGCCGCCACCTTTACCGCTCCTGCCTTTGGTATGGTTAATACTGCGATATCCACATCATTTTCCCTGATAAAGCCGGGCATTTGTTCCATGGGCTGAATGGGAATATTACGTACCGTTTTGCCATGCAAGTCCGGATTTCTGTCAAAAATACCGGTCATAATAAAACCGCGTTTTTCAAAATTCATATAGTTGGCAAGAGCCTGGCCTAAATTACCGGCTCCGATAAGAATCAAGTGATGGGATTTATTCAGACCTAAAATCTTACCTATCTCCACATACAAATACTCCACATTATATCCGTATCCCTGCTGTCCAAAACCGCCAAAATGATTTAAGTCCTGACGGATCTGGGATGCTGTCACACGCATAATGCGGCTTAACTCCTGACTGGATATTCTCTCTACTCCCGCATCCTTTAATTCTCCGATATACCGGAAATATCTTGGCAGTCTGGTAATGACAGCCTGCGAGATGTCCTTGGTCTGCATTGCTTCCTTTTCTGTGAATCTATCCATACCGATTCTCCTTTTTCCCTTTCCCTTTCATTATACCATTTGTTAAATTTGTGTCAATTAAACTCTATGGATTTTCCCCTGTGAAGTTCCTTCTTTCCTACCCTGTGGAAAGCCCGGAATTCATTGACAGTTCCCTCACAAACTTGTATATTGTAAATGTTTAAGCACACAGTAAAAATGCTGATATATTACCACAGAATGTGAGAAGAATTATGATTTTATCTTGTCAGAATATAAACAAAACATTTGTCGATGACCATCTGTTAAAAGATGTCAGTTTTCATATTAACGATTATGACAAAGCTGCCCTTATCGGAATCAACGGTTGCGGGAAAACCACCCTTCTTCGGATTATTATGGGGGAAATGAACGCCGATGACGGGCTTGTGACCTTTGCCAAAGACAAAACCATTGGTTATCTTCCGCAGAACGCCCTTCTTAACAGTACCTGTACCATTTACGATGAGCTTCTCCGTGTCAGACAGCCGCTCATTGATTTAGAAGAGCGTATGCGTGAAATGGAATATCAAATGAACATTGTGTCCGGCGAAGAACTGGATACCTTAATGGAAAAATACACCAACGCTTCTGCCCGCTTTGAACGGGAAGGAGGTCTTACCTACCGTAGTGAAATTACCGGTGTGTTAAAGGGGTTGGGATTTGTCCAAGAGGATTTTACCCGTGAAATTGCCACCCTCTCCGGAGGGCAAAAAACAAGAGTCGCCTTAGGCAAATTACTCATTACCAAGCCGGATTTGATTATTCTGGATGAGCCGACCAACCACCTGGATATGAACGCTATTATGTGGTTGGAAAACTATTTACTTAATTATAAAGGAACGGTTTTCATTGTATCCCATGACCGTTATTTCCTTGATAAGATTGTTAACAAGGTATTTGAATTGGAAAACGGACGCATGACTACATTTACCGGCAATTATACAGACTATGCCACCAAAAAGGAAATCCTGCGAATTGCTGCCATGAATGCCTACCGCAACAATCAGCGTGAAATCAAGCATCAGGAAGAAGTCATTAAAAAGCTCCGCTCCTTTAACCGTGAAAAATCCATCAAACGTGCGGACAGCCGCCAAAAGATGCTGGATAAAATGGAAGTTATTGATAAGCCACTGGATGAAATGGATTCCATGCATTTAACCCTGATGCCACGCTTTGAAAGCGGCAATGACGTCCTCAATGTATCCGGACTTGCCAAATCCTTTGACAATAACCATTTGTTTTCGGATGTAAATTTCTTCATTCAAAAAGGAGAACACATTGCCATTATCGGTGACAACGGAACCGGCAAATCCACTCTCCTAAAGATTATCAACAATGTCATTGATGCGGACGCCGGCACCATCAAAACCGGAACCAATGTTGAAATCGGTTACTATGATCAGGAACATCATGTACTTAATGATTCCAAGAGCATTTTTGATGAAATCTCCGATGACTATCCTACCCTTACCAATACGGAAATCCGCAATGTACTTGCCGCATTCCTTTTTACCGGGGAGGATGTCTATAAATTAATCGGTTCCCTAAGTGGTGGTGAAAAGGGACGCGTATTGCTTGCTAAGCTTATGCTCTCCCAGGCTAACTTCCTGATTCTGGACGAACCGACCAACCATTTGGACATTACTTCCAAGGAAATTTTGGAAGATGCGTTAAATTCCTATACGGGTACTGTACTGTATGTATCCCATGACCGTTACTTTATCAACCGTACTGCGTCAAGAATCCTGGATTTAACCTCTGATGGTTTTGTAAATTACATTGGAAATTATGATTATTATTTAGAAAAGAAACAACAGAACAGTCCTGCTCTTTTGGGCGGCAGTTCCACAGTCTCCGGCCAGTCCCTTTCTGCGGCAACCTTACATTCAACTGCAGGATTAACAGCAGCAAACAGTGCTGCCAACCGGGACAATACTGCTACTAATTCTGTAAGTGAAGGCAAGCTTGACTGGAAAGCCCAAAAAGAAATGCAGGCAGCCGCCCGCAAACGGGAAAATGAAATCGCCAAGCTGGAAGCTTTAATCGAAAAATTGGAAACACGGGACAAAGAAATCGATGAATTGATGGCTTCGCCTGAAATTTGCAATGTGTCGGCAAAGCTTATGGAACTACAAACAGAAAAAGACTCCATCGCTGAACAGCTGATGGAAGCCTTAGAGCGTTGGGAAGAACTTGCGTAGTGATGTTTTCCTTCTTATAAGATGATATTTCTAAAAGGTCGGGGTGAAAATCTTTTCACCCCGACCTTTTGTTGCTTTTGCTTGCTTCGTTGGGTGACATTTACTTTATGCTCCCGACTATTTACTATTTTTACTTGTTTCATCGGGTGGCGTTTACTTTATACTCCCGACCATTTACTATTTTTACTTGTTTCGTCGGGTGACGTTTTCATTGCGTTCCCGACCTCTTGCCATTTTTATTTATTTTGTCGGGTGGCAAATTCTTCAACTCCCCGACTTTTTCCTTGCATCTACCATTTAGTCGGACATTCAAAATTCTTACTTACCGACTATCCTTATATTTTCCAAAAAAGTCGGGTTCTTACTCATTTATATCCCCGACCAATCTCACATTTTCTCACTTTAGTCTGGATAAGGCAAAAAAATCACCCCGACTAATGATTGCCTCGTGCAATTTAGTCGGGGGCATCTCACAAATTATAACCTTTTACTGAAAATTTCTTTAATTATAACAGAAATGAACTTATATCTATCTCCTAAATTTTACAAATAAAAGAAACTAAGCCAGTTCTTTTTCTAATTCTTCTCTAATAGCTTTGATGAAGTCCTGACTGTTTAATACGGTTACATCCGTAAGTGATGTAATAAGAGCTAAATCCTTTGTCATCTTACCGGATTCAATGGTAGATAAGGTTGCTTTTTCCAAAGCATCTGCAAATTTCATCAAATCTGCATTACCGTCTAACTCACCACGTTTTCTGAGGGCACCTGTCCATGCAAAAATAGTTGCTACAGAGTTGGTGGATGTTTCTTCTCCTGCTAAATGCTTGTAGTAATGGCGCTGAACGGTTCCGTGGGCTGCTTCGTATTCGTATACGCCGCTTGGAGAAACCAATACACTGGTCATCATGGCAAGAGAACCGAATGCAGAAGAAACCATATCACTCATAACGTCTCCGTCATAATTCTTACAAGCCCAGATGAATCCGCCTTTAGACTTCATAACACGGGCTACCGCATCGTCAATCAAAGTATAGAAATATTCAATGCCGGCAGCTTCAAACTTATCCTTATACTCTGCTTCATAGATTTCCTGGAAAATATCCTTAAATGTATGGTCATATTTCTTGGAAATCGTATCCTTTGTTGCAAACCAGATATCCTGCTTTAAGTCAAGTGCATAGGATAAACATGCTCTTGCAAAGCTTTCGATGGATTTGTTGGTATTATGAACGCCCTGTAATACACCGGCACCCTTGAAAGTATGGATCACTTCCCTTGTCTCGGTACCGTCTTCTGCTGTAAATACAAGCTCTGCTTTACCGGCACCCGGCACTTTAATTTCCACATTCTTATAAACATCACCATACGCATGTCTTGCTAAGGTAATTGGCTGTTCCCAGTTACGAACGCATGGTTCAATGCCTTTTACAATGATAGGAGTACGGAAAACCGTACCGTCCAACATAGCACGGATGGTTCCGTTCGGACTCTTCCACATTTCTTTCAAATTGTATTCTGTCATTCTGGCAGCATTTGGAGTAATGGTGGCACATTTAACCGCTACCCCATATTTTAATGTAGCATTGGCGGAATCTACCGTCACCTGATCATTTGTCGCATTACGGTATTCCAATCCTAAATCATAGTATTCTGTCTTTAAATCAATAAACGGAAGCAATAACTCATCCTTAATCATCTGCCAGAGAATTCTGGTCATTTCATCTCCGTCCATCTCAACCAAAGGGGTGGTCATTTTAATCTTGTCCATATCTGTCTCCTTTATTTTCATATAAGAACTCTTCTTCTTTTGGCGGTTCCTGACCGTATGCTTCATATAATCCACTGCGGACCATATTTTTGTAAGCATTAATAATATGTTGATTCGCCAATTTTTCCGCTTCCTGCGGCTGTTTATTCTTAATGGCTTCAAAAATCATCTCATGCTCTTTGATAGATTCTGCACTACGCTGCGTCTGGGAAAGAGTCTTTTTACGTACTCTGAGCACATAATCATGGAAATCCTGAAGCTGGTGCTTTAACATCTTAGAATGACAGGCATCGTATAAAATCTCATGGAAACGGTTATCCAATTCTGCATTTTGCTCCGAATGCCCCTTCTTTGCATGAAACTTGGAAAGATAAATATTCTCTTCCAACTCTTCCATCTGCTCATCCGTAATCTGATAGGTCGCAAGATACGCGCATAATCCCTCCAATTTGGAACGGATCATATAAATATCTTTAACATCCTTAACGGTAATCCCTGTTACATAGGCACCCTTGTTAGGAACAATCTGAATCAAACCTTCCAGTTCCAACTGTCGGAATGCCTCTCTGACCGGTGTTCTGGAAACACCAAGCTCCTCGCCAATGGCAACTTCACGCAGCTCTTCGCCCTCTTTATACTTCCCGCTTAAAATATCGTCACGGATTTTGGTAAATACCCTTCCCCGAAGGGAGTATTTGTCCGTCACTTCCTGCTTCACATCGTATCGGTTACTCATTTTTCTTAAAAACTCCTCTTTCTAATGTAAGCCCAAGTTTTTTACAGTTTTTATCAATTACTGTTATCAATTCTTC
>JAZSEL010000133.1:0-2142 GCA_045531685.1 Lachnospiraceae bacterium
CTTCTTTTGCTTTTACCCATTTTGCTTCTTCTGGGATTGGAGCACAACCGTGATTAACACCCTGTGCTACTGGACACATTTCTTCAACTTCTCTTGAATAAATCATGTGAAAACTCCTTTCAATAATAAGCTTATAAACCAACTATAATAATCTCATAAATACGACAAAAAATCCAGATGTTTTTTACATTTTTTCCGCGATTTCTGTCTTTGTTTTATAAATGCTGTTGGCAGGAACAAATCCCCTTACCATGGATGTAGGATAAATATTGGTAAATTTACCCACTACCGTTCCCGGATTCAATACAGAGTTGCATCCAACTTCCACATCGTCACCTAACATGGCACCGAATTTTTTAAGACCTGTTTCCAAATCACCGTTTGGGGTATGTACCTTAACCAGGGTCTTATCGCTCTTTACATTGGATGTAATAGAACCGGCTCCCATATGTGCCTTAAAACCAAGTACGCTGTCACCTACATAGTTATAATGAGGAACCTGAACCTTATTAAATAAAACAACATTCTTAAGTTCTGTGGAGTTACCGACTACCGCACCTTTTCCCACAATGGCATTACCACGGATAAAGGCACAATGACGAATTTCCGCATCTTCATCAATAATGGCAGGTCCGTTAATATGGGCTGTCGGGTAAACATTAGCGGTTTTAGCCACCCATACATTTTCTTTCACTTCATCATACTTGTCTGCCGGAAGTGTCTTTCCCAGTGCAATGATAAAATCCTTAATCTTTGGAAGTACTTCCCAAGGATAAGTTGCACCGTCAAACAAATCTGCAGCAATTGTCTCTTCTAAAGTGTAAAGACTGTTAATTTGTAATTCTTTCATTTTTCCTCTCCTCCTGCCGAAATTCCTACATTCCGGCTAAAGAATCTATTAAAACATCTATTTATAGAATGTTTTAATCTGATTAAACTGTGCACGAAGAGGTGCACTATCCGGGCTTAATTGCTTCACAAAATTGGTTCTTCTTGCAACAAACCCATTTAATTTATCCAGATATTCCTGAGTCGTTACCGTTCCCTGCGCCACTCCGGTTAATCCCTTTTCCCAACTGGCAGTAAGTGCCGGGTCAAGCAATTGTTTAATAGAACCGTTAACTACTTCATACACAATTTCACCATATAACGTTGGCGTAATAATCTGTGTCTTTTTATTTAGCTTAAGATATTCGATATGAAATAATTTCTTTAATATTTCCGCTCTGGTAGCAGAGGTTCCGATACCACTTCCCTTTATCTGGGCGCGAAGTTCTTCGTCTTCGATAAATTGTCCCGCATTTTCCATAGCAAGAATAATACTACCGGAATTATAACGCTTTGGCGGGGATGTCTCCCCTTCTTTTATACTAAGAGAATCCTTATGTATGGAAGCACCCTTTTTTACATTCAGTAAAAATTCCTGCAACGCAGGTGTCATCTTACCATCCGTATTCTCTGCGGAATCCTTGGAACCCTCTTCCTCATTATCCTGAGTATCACCTTCTTTTCCCTTACCCACATCATTTTTAGTCTTTTTAAAGGAATACTGTAATACCTTTAAATACCCTTCTTCCTTTAATGTTTTGTAAGTGGCAAAAAAAGATTCCTTTCCAAGTGATATCTCTAGCGTAATCTTTTGATACACTGCCGCCGGATAGAATATACTTAAAAACCGTCTCACGATTACTTCATATACCTTTTGGGCGGTAGGTGTTAACGAAGAATACGCATTTAAGCCCTGTCCCGTTGGTATAATAGCATAATGGTCCGTAATCTGGCTGTCATTTACATAGCGGGATTTGACAATTTTTTTAGTCGCTCCCGAATCTAGGATTTCATCGACAAAAGGCGCCATGGCTCCTATCTTTTTAAGACCATATAAGGTCTTTGAAATCTCTTTTGCTACCGCACTGGATAATACTCTGGCATCGGTTCTCGGATAAGTTGTCATTTTTTTCTCATACAACTCCTGAGCAATGCGCAATGTTTCATCCGGACTGATTTTAAACAGCTTGGAACATTCATTCTGTAATTCTGCCAAATTGTACAAAAGAGGCGGATTCTTGGTTTCCTTCTTCTTCTCGATGGATTTCACAATTCCTTCCGAATGTTCCGACAGACTTTCCATAAAAGCTTTAG
>JAZSEL010000118.1:0-3446 GCA_045531685.1 Lachnospiraceae bacterium
TTCGGATACTCACGGAAAAGAATCCTCGCCCTTTCCTTCTGCTCATTGCTCCACAGACTCTCCTTTTTGTATAGTAGATAAATGCTTCTTACCAGCAACTGTGCTCTTGTATCCCCGTTTTCAAAGACTGTCGGCTGATATATCCTTCCTTGTATCTTGGCTTTAAGTATTTCCCTGTTCTCTTGGCAAATCAATATCTTCTTGTTTCCCGATCCACTGTGGATTATAAAATGGCTTATTCACTAGTTTTTTCGATAAATTACTAATCATACACAACAAATCATCGCGCTTATAACTAGAAAGCACCTTCTTAATTGATGGCAACATTCGTTCTGGATATAGCGCATGATACTCAACCACTTGAATGATATCACATTTTTCATATATCCGTCTGTCCATAATATCTGTATATTATTCTATCTTATTATATCAGCCAAAATATCTTCTAATAAGAAAGGAATTACACCGATGTACATAACTCCATCTTCATCAGTCCATAGCTTACGGCTGCCGTCCAGCACGACTATTTTACGGAAGAAATCGCCGGTGTGCCTCAATGAAAAAGTCTCTTGTGCTTTTTTCTCTGGAGTATCAACATTCAATGCCGACTGAATATAAACCTTGTTATTGCCAACATTCACAACAAAATCTATTTCGTATTGTGATTGTTTGCGTTTGCCATCAATAACACGGGTAACTTCTACAATACCAACGTCAACAGAATACCCACGACGGATAAGTTCATTGTAGATCATATTCTCCATAAGATGCGAACGCTCTTGCTGGCGGAAATTAAGTCGGGCGTTTCTCAAGCCCAAGTCTATTGCATAATATTTTTGTAAAGTGTCGAAATACTTGCGTCCTTTTACATCCCACCTTTTTGCACTCTGGAACAGATACGCATCCTCTACATAATCCAAGTAACCTTTGATTGTGTTATAAGATGGCTTCTGTCCCATTGCAATACCTGCAGTATTGGCAAGTTTATTAGGATTGGTCAAAGAACCTACTGATGAAGATAAAGCATCAACCAATGCGCTTAGGATATTATCATCTTTCAGATTGTATCGTTCTACTATATCTTTTATATATACATTAGTAAAGAGTCCTTGCAGGTACTTACGTTTTTCCTGTTCATCATTTTCAAGCACTGCAAGCGGCATACCACCATACATTATATACTCTTCAAAAGCATCGGCTTTTTCCAACTGAACGGCTGAGAGATATTCTTGAAATGAGAGTGGATAAACCTTTATCTCAGAACCTCTGTCACGGAAATTGGTCACAATATCTTTTGAGAGCATCTTGGAGTTGGAACCTGTAACATATATGTCCAAATTTGGGTGCGACATCAAATCGTTCAGGATATCATAGAAGGTCGTATAAATCATTTCCCTATCTTCCTCCGGAACCATTGATTCATCAATGTCATCATTCTTTATTTTATAAGATAATTGAATCTCATCAATAAATACATAGAACTTTCTGTTCACATCTTTTGTGCGTTCTATTATATATTCATACAACAGATTGGGGTTTCGGTACTTAATATCAGACTTCATATCAAGAGCAATCTCCATGAAATCAGTTTCCTGCAAGCCTTCTTCCAACAACCTATTCTTAAACAGTTTAAAAAGCAGGAAGGATTTTCCGCAACGCCTGATACCGGTAATTATCTTAACCTTGCCGTTCCAACGTTTGGCATACAACTTATCCAAATATTCTTTTCTGTCTATTATCATGACTCTGTCTTTATAGTCTATTGAAACATCAGTCGCTTGTTGCGACCATTTTTTCAGTGCGAATATAAAAATATATTTTCTTTAAGCAAAATAAAGTACTTACTAATTTAATTTGAAAATATTTATTTTATGGCATTATAGCAACTTAATCTCATAATCATGCAACTATCTTTGTCGCAAAATCATAAAACAGATAAAATGGAGCCTATAAATTGTCGTGATTTGAGCGCAAAGGAGATTGTAGATTACATTATAGAACTTAACCCTTGGCTAAGAGATGTGAATAACAGAGCTATTGTTTACGTAGGTGTAACCGGAAATATTGAGGAACGCCTTCGAAGGCATAATGCCAGAGAGGTAATATTTAGGGGAGAGACTGCTAATCAGGATGTTGCCGCTGCAGTGGAGGATGAAGCAAGAAGACGTGGTTTTTATATCGGGAAAGTCGTCCATGGCGGGAACGGAACGAACAGCTATTCTATATATGTATATGCATATTTAATGGATCGATATACAATCGAATGAGTTGCGTTGTGTATGAATATGCCCTCCGGAGAGGGTGCTGACAAATGGACTGAAAGACAGAAAGAAAGAGCTGCTATATTGTTCTAAGAATATCCCGACCTGAAGAAAGCTTATGGATTGTGCCACTCGTTAAGAATGATATTCTCCAAGAATCTAATAAAATATGCTGCAAGACTGCCTATGGCAAGGTGGTATAACAAAGTCGAGGAAGCTGGATTCAAGTCTTTCAATACTATCGCTGCAACATTTTACGAACATTATGACGAGATACTGAACTTCTACAACAACCGCTCCTCAAATGCGATGGCAGAGTGCTTTAATGCTAAAATCAAACTTTTTAGAGCCAACTTGAGAGGTGTCGTTGATAAAAAATTCTTCCTTTTCAGAATTGCAAATTTATATGCTTACCCACAGTAAATTTCTACTGAAGCCTCAACTTTTTACGTTGAACCGGATTAACGGCAAAGCACACACAAAAAAAAGAGAGTCTCCGTTTTCTTTGGAAACTCTCTCTAAAAAAGTGGCGATGACCTACTCTACCATAGGCTTAATGCAGTACCATCGGCCCACTTGTTGAAGAGGGGGATTAACGGCAGAGCAGAGCCGTACCGCATGAAAATATACAAACAAAAAAAGAGAGTCTCCATTTTTCTCTGGAAACTCTCTCTAAAAAAAGTGGCGATGACCTACTCTCCCACAATTTAATGCAGTACCATCGGCCCACTTGTTGAAGAGGGGGATTAACGGCAAAGCAAGCACAAAAAAAGAGAGTCTCCGTTTTTCTCTGGAAACTCTCTCTAAAAAAAGTGGCGATGACCTACTCTCCCACAACTTAATGCAGTACCATAGGCCCTGTATCGAAGAGGGGGATTAACAGCAAAAAAAAAGAGAGTCTCCATTTTTTCTTGGAAACTCTCTCTAAAAAAAGTGGCGATGACCTACTCTCCCACAACTTAATGCAGTACCATCGGCGCTGTCGGGCTTAACTTCTCTGTTCGGGATGGGAAGAGGTGGATCCCCGACGCTATCAATCGCCTGAATATCGCTAATCGACATAGACGGTGTACAGATATTGAAATTATTACGACTTCGTCTCATTTTTTTATAAGAACATCTCACTTAAGAAGTATCAGAGCAGAAGCCGGATACATGGCTCATGTCTTTTGGCGCAACGCTTTT
>JAZSEL010000063.1:0-42926 GCA_045531685.1 Lachnospiraceae bacterium
ATCCTTGTCCGCCATTTTGACTTAATAATACTTATTTCTTTTTATGAACATTGCGGATGGTTTTCTTTTTCCTTGGTTGTTCAGCGGCTGCATTTTTAGAACCGGATTTTTTGCCGGTATTCCCTTTTTCGTTTTTACCGGATTTTCCTTTTCCGGAAGTACCCTGACTCCAATTGCCGGCACCTTTCTCCGGTCGAATCAGACATTTTTTATCAAAACCAACCAAATCCATACGGTTTGCTTTCTGCAATGCTTCCAATACAAGCTCTCTGTTTGCCGGATTACGGTATTGGATTAATGCACGCTGCATAGCTTTTTCATGAGGATTCTTACATACATACACCGGTTTCATGGTAACCGGATTTAAGCCTGTATAATACATAACCGTAGATACCGTGGAAGGTGTAGGATAAAAATCCTGTACCTGCTGTGGCATATATCCCAAATCGCGGAGATATTCCGCCAAAGCGATGGCTTCTTTTAAAGTACTTCCCGGATGGGAAGACATTAAATACGGCACCAAAAACTGCTTTAAGCCTGCCTGTTCATTTAACTTTGCATATTTCTTACGGAACCGTTCGTAAACCGAGTTTTCCGGTTTGCCCATCTGGGTTAAAACCGCATCACAAATATGCTCCGGAGCCACCTTAAGCTGCCCACTGACATGATGCTGTATCAACTCACGGAAGAAGGTATCGTCTTTATCCTCTATTAAATAATCAAAACGGATACCGGAGCGGATAAATACCTTCTTTACTCCCGGTAAATTACGCAATTTACGGAGCAGACTCAAGTAATCCTTATGGTCTACATACAGGTTCTTACAAGGAGTCGGCACCAGACATTGTCTTCCGGTACATACTCCTCTTTCCAGCTGCTCCTTGCAGGAAGGATGTCTGAAATTAGCTGTCGGACCGCCAACATCATGGATATAACCTTTGAAATCCGGCTCCTGAATCATTTTTTCTGCTTCTTCCAGAATGGATTCATGGCTTCTTACCTGTATGGTTCTTCCCTGATGGAAGGTCAATGCACAGAAATTACATCCTCCAAAGCATCCTCGGTTACTGATTAATGAAAACTTAATTTCATTAATAGCAGGCACTCCGCCTTTTTCTTCATAGGACGGATGATAGGTTCTCATATATGGCAATGCATATACGGCATCCATTTCTTCTGTTGACATTGGTGGTTGTGGTGGATTCTGTACCACATAAACTGAGTTTGGATAGGCTTCCACCAATGTTTCTGCCTTAATCGCATCCGTATTTTTATACTGGATACCAAAACTCTTTGCATAAAGGGACGTATCTTCCTTCATGGAATCATAATCCGGTAAAATAACCGGCTCATATAAACTGTCAATGTCCTTGGTCTTATAAACCGTTCCACGGATAAATGTAATATCAGAAACCGCAAGACCGCTGTTTAACGCATCGGCTATTTCTACAATGGAACGCTCGCCCATACCATAGGAAATAATATCCGCGCCACTGTCTAATAAAATGGAACGTTTAAAGGAATTGGACCAATAATCATAATGAGCCAATCTACGTAAGCTGGCTTCAATTCCACCGATAATAATAGGCGTTTTCTTATAGGTTCTTCGAATCAGATTGCAATATACAACCGTTGCATGGTCCGGACGCTTGTAAGGTTCGCCACCCGGTGTATAGGCATCGGTTTCCCGGTGCTTTTTAGATACATAGTAGTGATTTACCATGGAATCCATATTACCGCCGCTGCAAAGGAAACCAAGTCTTGGCTCACCAAGTACCGTGATACTCTTATCATCCTTCCAATCCGGCTGGGCTATGATACCAACCGTATATCCATGAGACTCCAACACACGACTGATAATAGCATGCCCAAAAGAAGGATGATCCACATAGGCATCCCCACATACATAGACAAAGTCCAACTGTTCTATTCCACGTTCCTTTAAATCTTCTTTTGAAATCGGCAAAAATCCCTGTGCCATGTTTCATCCTCGTTTCTATATTTTACAAATCTCTAATACAGAGACGTCTTAATCTAAAATTATATCATAATAATCGTTAATATAGTAATCCGCAGTCGCTCTCTTTTCTTCTTTCTGATAAAGAGAATATTCGTCTTCTACGGCACATACCTTCATTCCTGCATTTTTTCCTGCCATAATTCCCGGCACAATATCTTCAAACACAAGGCAATTCTTTGGTTCCACACCAAGACGTCCTGCTACAGCAAGATATATATCCGGTGCCGGTTTGCCCTTAGCCACTTCACATGCCGTCATAATACAATCAAAATCCTTACCAAATCCTCTGGCATCCGCTACCGCCTCCACCAATTGTCTGGAATTGCTGGTTGCAATTCCCAACTTAATGTTATTCTTAATGCAATACTTAAGAAAACGGTCTGCACCCGGTTTCAATGGGACCTCATTCATATATTTATCCCATGCCATCCGGTTCCAATCATCCTTCATCTGCTCCAAAGAATCCGGTATTTGAAATTTTTCTTTAAAAAATACAGCAGTTTCTGAAAAACTCATACCTTCAATTTCTTTTTGTAGATTTTTAGGTAGTTCCTTTATTCCAAACCGTCCTAAATATTCGACATCTATTTCCTTCCAAATCCACATGGAATCCACTAAGGAACCATCCAGATCGAAAATAACAGCCTTTATATCCTGAAGCATTCTTTCATTTCCTTCCATAAGTGTAATATTTCCATTATGAAACAAATGGTTATTTTAAAACATCTTCTATAAACTCTTTAAATAAGTAATCTCTTCTTCGGTTAATCTGCGATATTCTCCTAAAGATAAACTATCATCCAGCTTCATATTTCCCATGGAGATACGTTTTAAATAGACTACTTTATTATTTACTGCTTCAAACATCCGTTTTACCTGATGAAATTTACCTTCTGTAATGGTAATATACACAGCCTTATCATCAAGTACTTCTATTTTTGCCGGAAGAGTCATTCGTTTTTCACCAATATCAACACCCTCTTCAAGCTGTTTGATATCACTTTCATGAATATCACATTCTAATTTTGCAAGATATGTCTTTTCAATATGATGCCTTGGGGACAACAAACGATGCCCAAGTTCACCATCATTGGTAATCAGCAAAAGCCCTTCTGTATCCTTATCCAATCTTCCGACCGGGTACAAATTCTTACAAGGTTCTTCCTTGAAATAATCAAGTACAGTCTTCTGAAAATTATCTTCCGTAGCCGTTATAATACCTGCCGGCTTATGAAACATATAGTAGGCATATTCTTCATTGGATAAAACCATACCCTGACAAGAAATAACATCCGATTCCTCAACCTTAGTCTCCGGTTTTTTTATAATTTCACCGTTTACGGATACCTGCCCTTTTTGAATCAAAACCTTTACCTGACTTCTGGTTCCTATATTCTTATCACATAAAAATTTGTCCAATCTTTTTGCCATTGTTCTTTATTCCGTTTCTTTTTCGTATAATACAACAATTACTAATTATTTATGGAAAATATGAAAAAAACCAACATCCGGATTCTATATAATAAATATCTACCCCTTATCACAGGCATATTATTTATGTTTTTACTATTGACCAATACGGTCAGCAGTGCTTCTCTTGTAAATTCAGGTCTTACAACCTGGTATAAACATATGATACCTTCCCTATTTCCCTTTATGGTACTGTCCGGTATCCTGCTCCGTAGCGGCTTGTCCAAACAAATTGCGGGGATTGGCTATCCATTACTAGGAAGACTGTTCCGCTTATCTTCTGATTGTGTTTATATCATTATTATGGGTTTTTTATGTGGCTTTCCTATGGGTGCGTCCATTATTGCCGACAGTCTTACTTTGGGCAAAATCAGTCAAAAAGAGGCGGATTTACTGCTGGCATTCTGTAATAATATCGGTCCTGTTTATTTTATGTCCTTTGTAACAGCTTTGTGTCCGTATTACGCACCTTGGATTACCCTAAGCATCATGTATGGGGTGCCACTTGTATATGGACTTATTCTGCGCTATACCAAGTACAAAGACATTCAAAGTTGTGACAGTTCTACAAAGCTTACAAGAAAACAGGACCAAAGAACGAATTACCTTTATGCCTTTGAAGAATCCGTTCAGAAAGCACTAATCTCAATTATTACACTTGGTGGATATATGGTAATCTTCAACGTTATTCAGTTGCCTTTATATAACTCATTTTATCAACTTTCCGAGAAATCGCTTTGCATTTATAAAGGGCTTATTGAAATCAACTCCGGCATCGCAGCCATTGCAAATTATCCGCAGTTTTATTTTATTACTTATGCCATATTTCTTCCTTTTGGGGGCTTATGTTGTGTCTTTCAAACCTATTCTATGATAAAGAACACATCCTTATCTCTTTATAATTATCTAATCCATAAAACATTACAAACTCTTGTTACGATTTGCATCTATTTTCTAGGGGTATCGATATTTGGATAGGTATAGTGGAATGTGTGTCCCTTTGCAGACTATTTAAAAACGTCGGCACTTAACGAGGTTATTTCGAGTTTAGCGCCGTTACGTTTTTAACTAAGCGAGAGCGTGTCGGAAAAGGGATATACATTCCACTATACCCTTCTAATACACACCCCGGGCATACAACAAAACGCGCCAACACTTGCTGGCGCGTTGTATGGACTAGATTAAGTCTAAATCGATTGGACCACCACTTGCTTCGCTTGCTAACTCTTCGGTTAACTGGATGGCTTCTGCTTCCTGTGGTTTTAACTCTGCACGGTTGGCACGAACTGTCTCATAACATTCATTTAAAGAGTCCATTAATGCATCATAACGTGCACCTGCCGTATGAATATAGTGAGCAACTACCTCTTCTACATGAGCTAACAAATCATCTGTGTACTGAACTGCAGATGCACGTAATCCATTGGCTTCCACTGTTGCACTGTCTAAAATGTCCTGTGCCTGGGCAGATGCTAAAGTTACCACTTCATTGGCCTGCTCATATGCCTGAAGCATAATCTCATGCTCATTAATCAATTCATTGGTCTGATCTGTAGCTTCCTTGATTAAAGCGGCTGCTTTATCTCTGGCATCGTTAAGAATCGCTTCTTTATTACTGATAATCTTCTGATAACGTTTGATTTCATCAGGAGTTTTCATTTTTAATTCACGAAGTAAACCTTCGATTTCTTCTTTGTTCACAATAATCTGTGTATTGGAAAGAGTTTTATATTTACAGCTTGCAATATAATCTTCAATTTCATCAATCAACTGTTCGATTTTACTACTCATATCTTGTCTGCTCCATTCCTAATCTACATGACCATATTTTTCATATACCAGTTTGGCTACATACTCCGGTACAAGAGGTGTAATATCCCCGTGAAAACTTGCAATCTCTTTAACACTGGAAGAACTCAGATAAGAATACTCCAAGCTTGTGGTTAAAAAGATGGTATCCAATTCTCCGTTGCTTAATTTGCTATTGGTCTGCGCAATCTGAAGTTCATATTCAAAGTCCGTAATCGCTCGTAACCCTCTTACCGATACATGAATATCCTTCTCTTTTGCATAATCAATCAACAATCCTTGAAAGGATTCCACGGATACATTTGGAATATCTTTTGTGACCTCTTTCAATATATTAACACGTTCCTCAACGGAAAACAATGGTGTCTTCACGTTGTTATTTAACACGGCTACTGTCAAATGATCCACGATATCAGCGGCTCTTTTAATAATATCAAGATGACCATAAGTTACGGGATCAAAGCTTCCCGGATAAATTGCACTTTTCATAAGGTATCTCCTTTTTTGAACGTTATCCTTTAAGAAAACACGTGATTTATTCTTTGTTTTCAAAGAAAACATGTTTATTTGTTTTGTAAACTTTTTCTTTTAAAAGAGTGAATCCTAATTCCTCAATCTCAGATAAATCTCTGTCTTTTTCTGCTTCAATGATAATCAAAGTATCATCCTTTAAGCAGCCGGACTGTTTCAGCATCTGGCAAACCAAAGGTTCAATTTCTATTTGATACGGCGGGTCCATAAAAATGATATCTGCCTTTTCGTTTAGAAACGGAACTGCCCCCAGAACATCTCTGCTGACGATAGTTGCTTTATCCATCAATTTCGTAAAGGTAAGATTCTTTTTGATACATTCCAAAGCCTTTTTGTCATTTTCAACAAAATACGCATATTTGGCACCTCGACTTAACGCTTCAATACCAATTCCACCACTGCCCGCAAAGAAATCATAAAATACACAATCCGGAACCTCTGTCTGGATCATATTAAATAACGTTTCCTTGATTCGATCCGTGGTTGGTCTTGTGTCCTTTCCCTCCGGCGTGATAAGCGGAAGGGAACGGCATGTACCTGCAATTACTCTCATATTATAACATCCTTTCTATGAATGGACTATACTCTAAGTTTGGTTCCTTTTGAGTCACGTTTTAATAATTTAATTTGGTTCAAAAGAATGGATTTTTCTTTGTAAATAACTGAAGTTTCCACCATGTTTTTATGATAATATACTTCTTCTACAAAGTCCTTGGCTCCTAATTTCATGCCGCGTACACCGATGGCACCTTTTTTCTTTTCCGGAATCTCTTCAATCGGGAAACGAAGGAAATATCCATCTGCTGAACGAAGTACAATATGTGTCTGCTCCCGTATTACGGATACACTTACTACTTCATCATCATCTGCAAGCTTGGTTGCCGCAACCGTCTTTTTCATAACATCAAACTCACCACCATCCACTATCTTCATCATGGACTGTTTCGTTACAAAAACAATACGGTAGAGATTCAATTCAGACTGGGATGCTACAGCCACTATCTGCTCTTTTTCAGCAGAATAATTACTAACGTTATCAATCGGAATTCCCTTGTCACGGAACTTACCAAACGGAAGATCCATCACTTTTATGGTGTGCAGCTGTCCGGTGTTGGTAAAGAAACAAACCTTACCCACATTTTTACATTTTACAATGTATTTGCTTTCAAGAGTTGCTGCTTCGATATTACGCTCAAAGGTAGGAACATCCACACATCTGGCATATCCAAATCGGTCTACCAGGAGCATAACGTCCATTTCTTCCACTTTTGCTTCTTCCACAACTGCTTCTTCGCAATTATCAATTACGGTTCTTCTGTCTCGTTTATATTCTTTCTTAATCTCTTCTAACTCATTGATAATAACCTGTGCCATAGAATCCCGTCTGGATAAAATATCTTCATAACGGTAAATATTAGTCATGGTCTCTTCGTGTTCTTTGATCAATGCCTGGATTTCCAAACCGATTAATTTATATAAACGCATGTCTAAAATGGCATTGGCCTGCTCTTCTGTAAACATGAGCTGCTGTGCCATGATTTTAGACTCTTTTGATTTAAAGGTAATTCCTTTAATATTACCGTTTACAAGGCAGTCCTTTGCCATGGCACGGTCTTTACTTCCGCGAAGGATTTCAATGATTAAGTCAATCACATTACATGCCTTAATTAAACCTTCCTGGATTTCTTTTTTGTGATTTTCTTTTTCTAAAAGATTGGTATATTTTCTTGTGGCTACTTCATAACGGAATTTTACGCATTCCTGTAAAATACGCTTGATACCCATGGTTTCCGGTCTGCCGTCACAAATAGCAAGCATATTTACACCGAATGTATCCTCTAAACGTGTCTTTTTATATAAGAGATTAATAAAATTCTGTACATTGGCATCTTTACGAAGTTCAATAACAATACGGATTCCTTCTTTGGATGACTGGTTGGAAATATCCACTACATCCATCGTCTTCTTCGTTTCAACTAAATTGGCTACATCCATTAAAAACTTCGTAATATTGGCACCGATCATCGGATATGGAATCTCTGTAATTACCACATTGGTTTTGCCGTTTTTACCTTTTTCGGTTTCAACCTTACCGCGAATCTTAATCTTACCCACACCGGTCTCATAGATTTCAAGCAACTCGTCCTTATTGGTTACAATACCTCCTGTTGGGAAATCCGGTCCCGGCACATAGCGCATAAGCTCTCTTGTAGTAATAGTTTCATCCAGCATATAGGCTTTCATGGCATCCAAAACCTCTGCAAGATTATGAGGCGGAATACTGGTAGCCATACCTACTGCAATGCCTTCCGAACCATTGATTAAAAGATTCGGAATCTTAGCCGGAAGTACACTTGGTTCCTTTTCTGTTTCATCAAAGTTAGGAACAAAATCCACTACATCCTTGTCCAAATCTGCAAGAAGGCATTCCTGGGTTACCTTTTCCAGTCTGGCTTCCGTATATCGCATGGCAGCCGCACCGTCACCTTCGATATTGCCAAAGTTACCATGACCATCAATAAGGGGAAGTCCTTTTTTGAAATCCTGTGTCATTACAACAAGGGCTTCATAAATGAAACTGACTCCATGAGGATGGTATTTACCCATGGTATCACCGACAATTCTGGCACTCTTACGATAAGGCTTATCGTAACGGATGCCAAGCTCCTGCATATCGTATAATGTTCTTCTCTGAACCGGTTTTAATCCATCGCGGACATCAGGCAAAGCTCGTGCCACAATAACACTCATGGCATAATCAATAAAAGACTTTTGCATGACCTCCGAATATTCGGTTCTGATAATTTCTTCACTCATTTTATTTCACCATTCTGAATTGATTCTATAATAAATAAAAGGTAACTATATATCCAACAGAGCATCCTGGGCATGCTCATAAATATATTTCTTACGTGGGGTAACGTCCGTACCCATTAATATTTCGGTAATGTCCGATGCGTACCGGGCATCCTCTATTTCTACCAGCTTAAGCTTTCTTGTCTCCGGATTCAGGGTTGTCTCCCAAAGCTGTTCTGCGTCCATTTCTCCCAGACCTTTGTATCTTTGTAAAGTAAACGGACCTTTATGGGTCTTACGATAACGTTCCAATGCCTTGTCATCATACAGATATTCTTCCTGACCCTTGGATGGCATAGCTTTATACAAAGGAGGCATAGCAATATATACATGTCCTTCATAGATAAGCTCCGGCATAAAACGATAGAACAAGGTAAGAAGCAGATTGGAAATATGTGCACCATCCACGTCGGCATCGGCCATAATAATAATCTTGTCATAACGAAGTTTGGTAATGTCAAAATCATTGCCATAGCCCTCTGAGAAACCACAATTGAACGCATTAATCATAGTCTTAATCTCAGCATTGGCAAGCACCTTATCAATACTTGCTTTTTCTACATTCAAAATCTTACCACGGATTGGTAAAATCGCCTGGAATTGACGATTACGTGCTGTCTTTGCACTTCCCCCTGCAGAATCACCTTCCACGATGAAAATTTCGCACTTCTTCATATCCTTAGACTCACAGTTTGCAAGTTTACCATTGGAATCAAAGGAATATTTTGGCTTTGTTAAAAGGTTGGTCTTGGCCTTTTCTTCGCTCTTACGAATCTTGGCTGCTTTTTCTGCACAACTTAACACATTTTTTAATACATCAAGATTACGGTCAAAATAACGTACAATTTCTTCACCGGTTATTTTACTGACAATCTTGGCGGCATCCTGATTATCCAGCTTAGTCTTAGTCTGACCTTCGAAACGAGGGTCCGGATGCTTAATGGATACGATTGCCGTCATGCCGTTACGGATATCCGCACCTGTAAAATTAGCATCCCTTTCTTTTAACACGCCAATGGTTCTGGCATACGTATTCATGGCGGTGGTAAACTGGGTTTTAAAACCGGTCAGATGGGTACCACCCTCCGCGTTGTAAATATTATTACAAAATCCAAGAACATTTTCGTGGAATTCATTTACATACTGAAGAGCAACTTCTACGGTAATTCCTTCGCTTTCACCAATAAAGTAAATCGGCTCGTGAATGGTTTCCTTCTGACGGTTCATATCCTTAATGAATCCAATCAGTCCTTCCGGCTCATGGAATTCGATGTATTCTTTTTCCGCTTTTCTTTTATCTTCAAATACAATGGTCAGATTCGGATTCAGATAAGCAGTCTCATGAAGACGGCTCTTTACCTCATCCTCTTTAAACCATGTTTTATCAAAAATGGTATCATCCGGTAAGAAATTAATACAGGTTCCGGTCTCCTTGGTTTTCCCTACCACAGGAAGCAAACCGTCAATTAAATCTGTAGTCGGAATACCTCTTTCGTAACTATCCTGATAAATACAACCTTTTTTCTTGACTCTTACAGTCAATCTGTTGGAAAGAGCATTTACAACCGAAGAACCTACCCCGTGAAGACCACCACTTGTTTTATATGCAGAATCATCAAACTTACCGCCTGCATGTAATGTTGTAAAGACCAATCGTTCTGCACTCATACCTTTTTCATGCATTTCAATCGGAATTCCTCGGCCGTTATCTTCTACGGTTGCTGAGCCATCCGCTTCCAGAGTAACATGAATTTTACTACAAAAGCCGGCAAGATGTTCGTCCACAGAGTTATCTACAATTTCATAAATCAAATGATTTAATCCCTTGGTAGAAACACTTCCGATATACATTCCGGGACGTTTCCGAACCGCTTCCAATCCTTCTAAAACTGTAATGCTGGATGCATCATAGGTAGTATTTTTCCCCATAATACGTTAACCTCTCTCCTATACTAAAAAAATATCAAGTACCTCTTATGTTGTACCCCATAATTATCCAATTTAATCAAGTTATTATAGCATGTTTTTGGGCTTAAGAAAAGAAAAAACACTACCTGTTGTAGTGTTTTTGATTATAAAATACAATTTTTAGTGTTTTTTCTTTAATTATTACTAAACAGACATATTCATGGTGCATGCAACGGCAAGTGCTCCGGGGCCGATATGACAGGATACACTTAAGGAAAGCGGGTCCACCATTTCAATCGCAATACCCGGGAGAGCCTCTTCTACATCCGCTTTTAAATTCGCGGCTGCTTCCGGACAATTGGTATGTGCAATCATAAGAGTTACATTCTTGCTTGCCAAACCGCCAAAACGGGTTTCGATATCGTTTTTAATCGCATTAATCATAATGCTCTTTCCCTGCGTCGAGGTTCTTGCCTTAGCAAAGGCATCCAATTTTTCTCCCTGAATTTGAAGAACCGGTTTTAAACGCAAAAGAGTTCCCAAGGCTGCCGCAGCCGGGGTGATACGTCCGCCCTTTTTTAGATAATAAAGGGTATCCAACATAATATAGATACTGGAATTGAATTTATCTTCCTCTAATTTTTCCTTTATCTCGGAAGCATTCATTCCTGCCGCCACCATCTTTTGCGCATCAAAACAAGACTGCTTCTGGGTAACAGAAATACGCTGGTTGTTCACTACCTGAACCTTACCGTCGTACTCATCAGCCAACATAATAGCCGTTTGACAAGAACTGCTGAGCCCGCTGCTCATGGGAATATGGACAATTTCATCGTAGTCTTTTAAAATTTCTTCCCATAAGGACATAACCGCTTCCGGTGAAGGCTGGGAGGTGAAAATCTCTGCATCTTCTCCCAATTTCTGATAAAACTCGTCCTGTGTTAAGTTAATATCTTCAAAATATTCCGTTCCTTCAATGGTAAAAGGCATGGGTAATACAAAAATACCTAAGCTTTTCGCCTCATTCTGTGTAATTCCACTGTTACTGTCCGTAACAATTGCAACTTTATTCATATAATTAAACCTTTCTCATTTAATAAGTAATTTACAAGGTCTGCATTTTATCTGCCATAGACTCCACTCGTAAGTTTAACTGCGAAAAGTTCTTTTCGTCAATAGAATCTTTTCCCTTGAGTATTGTATCACAAAATGCATCTGCTTTCAGCAACATATCGTGATCGCTGTAAATATCTGCAATTACAAATCCTAATTCCCCACTTTGGGCAATGCCTCCAAGCTGTCCGGGACCACGTAATTCCAAATCTTTATTGGCAATATAAAAGCCGTCATTGGATTCGTTCAGTATCTTTAAACGCTCTTCATTCTTTTTGTTTAAATTACCGCTCATAAAAATACAGTATGACTGCTCTGCGCCTCGTCCCACACGTCCTCTTAACTGATGCAGCTGTGCCAAACCGTAACGCTCTGCATTCTCAATCATCATAACGGTGGCGTTCGGCACATTAATGCCAACTTCAATTACGGTTGTTGACACAAGAATATCAATTTCATGGCGCTCAAATGCCTGCATAACCGTATTTTTTTCTGAAAGAGACATTTTCCCGTGAATATAGGAAATGATAATTTCTTTCGGAAACACCGCTTGTAATGCAGATGTATAATCCATTACATTTTCTAATTCTTCCGTGGCTTCACTCTCTTCTACCATTGGACAGATAATATATACCTGTCTTCCTTTGGCAATCTCTTTTTGCATAAAGGAATATGCCGTCGGCCGATAGGAATCGTTAACAACACAATTCTTAATGGGCAACCGGTTGGCAGGTAACTCATCAATCAAAGAAACCGACAAATCTCCATACAAAATTAGTGCCAGTGTTCTTGGAATCGGAGTTGCACTCATAACCAGAATATGAGGATTGCTTCCCTTTTTTCGCAGTGCTTCTCTTTGGTTTACCCCAAACCGGTGTTGTTCATCCGTGATAACAAGTCCCAAATTTTGATAACTTACCTTTTCCTGCATAATAGCATGGGTTCCGATGATGACATTATATGTGCCGTCGGCAATTCTTTCCAATGCCTCTCTTTTTTCTTTTACACGCATGGAGCCCAGTAAAAGTACAGGACGGATGCATAAATGATACTTTTCTATAAGTTCTGTTAAGGAACGGTAATGTTGCTCTGCCAATACTTCGGTAGGTGCCATTAGTGCCCCCTGCCTGTTATTGGCTGCCGCCTTTAACAATGCTAAAAATGCAACAATTGTTTTTCCGCTGCCTACATCGCCCTGAAGCAACCGGTTCATGGGAAGAGCTGCATCCATATCCGCCTCAATCTCCTGCCATGCTTTTTTTTGAGCATTGGTAAGGGTATATGGAAGTGCTTCTAATAAGCGTACCGTATCTGCAACCGGTAGCATAGGATTGGCTATTAAATCCGGTGTGGTTTCGGATTTGTATTTACGTATTAAATAAAGAAACGAAAAAAACTCATGAAATGCCAGACGTTTTTTAGCAAGAAGAAACTCCTCCTTTGTTTCCGGCATATGAATACTGCATAGAGCATCATGAATCGGAAGAAGCTCCAACTCGTTTCTTTGTTTTTCGTTTAAATAATCCTCAATAGTAACCAGACCTGATAATGCATTTTGACATGCTTTTTGTATGGTATGGTTGGTAATTCCCTTGGTCAGATGATAATTCGGTAATAATTTATGAATGAGTCCATTGTACTTTTCCACCTCAAATATTTGTGGCTGGAGCATGGAAAAGCCACCCCTTGTACAATCGATTACCCCACGCAGAATATATGACTGCCCGGGCTTTAACATATTCCTTATATAGGGCATGTTAAAAAAACGGACGGATACCACACAATCTCGGCATTTTATCTTTGCCAGACTGATGTGATAACGGCCATTCTTTTTGGAAACAATAGAACCGGAAACAGGAGTTCCTAAAAAAGAAATCACATTTCCGTTATCTTCTTTCTTCGGACAAACAGGTGCTTCATAGCAGGTAAATCCCTTTGGAAGATTTAACAACAAATCCTCTACTGTATATATATTCATTTTATGAAACAACACTGCCGTTTTTTCTCCGATTCCCTTTATGGAAACGATGTCATCACTAAGCCTTGTCATTGTTTTTCCCCCAATTGAAAATGCAGTACCTGTATAACTTACGGCGTTACCTTCCCGCTGTCCGCAAATTATACAGATACTGCATTTATCCATTTTGCTCTGCAATAACGAATCCGCTGCTATTTACTCAACTGAAATTACATAATAGTAAATCGGCTGTCCGCCATACTGGAGTTCCACATCACAGGAACTGAATTTTTCACTGATTGTATCACAAATCTCCTGGGCAGCCTCTTCTGTAATCTCTTCTCCGTAGTAAACACTGATTAATTCGGAATCTTCATCCACCATAGCGTCTACCATTGAGAAAATAACTTCATTCATCTGTGGACCTACTGCCAAAATACCGGCATCACCGATACCCCTGTACTCGCCCTGCTTGATTTCTTTATCATCAATTTGTGTGTCACGAACTGCATAAGTTACCTCACCGGTCTTAACACGTGTAATTTCTTCACACATAACTGATTCATTTTCGGAAGCATCCATATCCGGAACATAATTGATAACAGCCGTAATACCCTGTGCAATCGTCTTAGTCGGGATTACTACAACCTTCTTATCCTCTACCAGATACTGTGCCTGATTGGCTGCAAGAATAATATTTTTATTATTCGGTAAAACAAAAACCGTATCGGCATTGACCATGGAAATTGCATTTACAATATCATCCGTACTTGGATTCATGGTCTGTCCACCGGAAATTACATAATCTACGCCAAGACTCTTGAAAATCTCTGTCATACCGTCACCGGCAGCAACCGTAACAAAACCAATATCCTTACGAGGTTCATCAAATGCAGGTGCCACCTGCTGTTCCGGAGCCTCTTCTGCGGCCTTTTCACTCATCTTGATAACCTTTTCCTGATGTTCAAGACGCATATTATCAATCTTAATATTGGATAACGCCCCATAATGGAGAGCTTTCTGGATTGCCATACCCGGATCATTGGTGTGAACATGTACTTTTACCACATCATCATCCGCTACAACAACAATGGAATCACCAATGGACTCTAAATACGCTTTGAAATCCATCTCATTCTTAATATTGAAATTACGGGTCAGCATAATAATAAATTCTGTACAATATCCGAACTTGATGTCTTCGTCTGTGAATCCGTCGCCTACCGCTGCAGTATTAACAGAAACAGTCGGAGTTTCAACAGAAAAATCAATTTCCTTACCAAGGTATGCATCATAGGCACCCTTTAATACTTCCATAAGACCTTGTCCGCCGGAATCTACTACACCTGCCTGCTTTAATACCGGTAACATTTCCGGTGTCTGACTTAATACATAGTCAGCATGCTTAATAACCTCATCAAAGAAAGTATTCAAATCTTCACAACCGTCTTCTAAGAGTTCTTTTGCTTTGTCGCTTGCTCCTTTGGCTACGGTAAGAATCGTACCTTCCTTTGGTTTCATAACGGCTTTATAAGCAGTCTCTACTGCTTTTTCAAAAGCTGCAGCAAATATAGGAAGGGTAACTTCATCATATTCCTTTACAACTTTGGTAAAACCACGAAGAAGCTGTGATAAAATAACTCCGGAATTACCTCTGGCACCACGCAATGAGCCGGAAGAAACCGCTTTGCATAAAGTAGTCATATCCGGATCATCCATTGCTGCTACTTCTTTGGCAGCCGCCATAATGGTCATAGTCATATTGGTTCCCGTATCTCCGTCAGGAACCGGGAATACATTTAATTCATTAATCCATTCTTTTTTAACTTCTAAATTTTTAGCACCTGCTAAGAACATCTTGGAAAGCATCTTAGCATCAATGGTATTTAACGACACAATCAAGTCCTCCTTAATCAATCACTCGAACACCTTCAACAAAGATATTAATCTTTTCAATTCCAATACCGGTAAATTCTTCTACCTTATATTTGACATTGCTGATTAAATTCTCAGAAACAGCTAAAATGCTGACACCAAAGGCAACAATAACATGAAAATCCAACACCAATTTGTTGTTTTCCATTGATACTACAATACCTCTTGTCATACTATCCATCTTTAAAAGCTTAACAAGTCCGTCTTTCATATTAACACCGGCCATACCTACAATACCGAAGCATTCCATAGCAACGCTTCCTGCATACTGGCTGATAACTTCTTTATCAATAGTGATATTACCCATGTGAGTATTCATAGAAGATTTCTTCATGTAAGACCTCCTTTTTGTGAACAAAATTTACTATATTATAACCTCTTTTAGATAAAAATGAAACATAAATTTCTAGATATTGATAAATTTGTATATTTTCACGTTTTTTTGCTTGCATTTACTTGCTTCATCTGCTATGATAATACCGTTGTGACGAAAACTAATGGTTTTAGGAGGTGTTAATATGGCAAAATGTGATATCTGCGGAAAAGGCGTACATTTTGGAAACAACGTCAGCCATTCTCATAGAAGATCCAATCGTATTTGGAATTCCAATGTTAGAAGCGTAAAGTGTAAAGTAAACGGTGCTGCTAAGAAGATGCATGTTTGCACTACTTGTTTAAAATCCGGCCGTGTTGAAAGAGCTTAATTATCGCTAACACAAAAGCTTGTCCGATTTGGACAAGCTTTTTTTATACTCATTACTTAAAACCGTTCTCCCATTCTCTTACGCATAATCTCATACTGTCTGTTTATTTCTAACACAGTATCACTGTCTCCGCACAAATTATCCGGATGAAAAATCTTAAGTAAATCCCGATATCTTTTCTTTAATCCCAGTATATTATTGACTCCTTTAAAAAAATCCGGAGCTGCTCCCTTATAATATCCGTTTCCTGATGAGGAATAATTGGTAGATCGTTTCTGCTCTTCAAATTGTTGCCGTTCCCTGTTTAACTTCTTACGGTCCAAATCCAACTGCAAAAAGCCATTTTGTAAAATCTGAAGCTTTTTGTCAAAAAAAGCGCTTTCTTCTTTTAACCGCTTCCGCTCCATCAAAACTTTATGATTTAAAGCTTTCATTTCCTCTTGGAAGGTTAAACGCTCTTTTATGAACTTATTATATACCTCTTTTTGTTTATCCTGCTCCTGCATAATCCGAATGCGCTCTTCAAATAAAAAACGTTTCAATTGTTGCAGTTCTTCAGGATCCATGGCATCAATATCCGATTCTACCTGATAGTTTTCCATCTTTCCCACTCATTTGCATTCTTCTATCGGCATTTATTTGCAAAAATACAAATTAAAACCAATAAGCATAAATATAATGATTAAAACAATCCCAATAAAGGTATTAGAAATTACCAGCATAAACAGCATTCCCAAGCTTACCCAAAATAATATGAATCCAAACCATCTTAACACGGACAGCTCCTAATCACTTCTTATTATAAGATATTCCAAGGCTTGAAAATGTTGCAAGTAATTTAATATGTCCTATTCTTCCGGAAATGCCAGTTCCTTTGCACTGTCATCATCCAAAAGCTCCTCCTTTGGAGAAGTAAATTTGTCAATAACATCCGGTACCATATCTAAAATCTTTGTAATCGTATCCTGATTCTTGATATTAACAAGCTTTGTATGACCATCTTTGATAACAAGAACTGCACTGGGAGTAATCTTGCCACCCACACCGCCGCTATTGTTTCCGGCACCAATACCGAAGGATACATCTACAAGCGGAAGAATGATGGTATCACCAATCTGTTTTGCCTCTCCGACTACGGTTTTGGTACTGATTACGGAATCCACTCCTTTTAAGAGAGAATCCATTACTGTTGTAAAATTATTTTCGCTCATTTACAATCTCCTTTTTCACAATCTGATACAATGCTCTGCAATTTTTATCTAAAATAATACAAAGTAACTGATGTAATAAACTCCATGCGTTTACGGCGCCCTTTATCTTAAACTCACACTCAAAAAAGGAACGCTCAAAATCCGGTTGTAATACAATTTTTCTACCAACAGACACAGGAAGTAATGCATGAAGTGCCAAAACATACCCCGTAGTTGCCGGGTCATCAAAGCCAAAGGCCGATATTACTTTCATCTTCCTTGGCAGGATACGTTTAAGCATAATTCCCAGTCTTTTTTTACAAAGAGCAAAGGCTTTCTTTACCTCTTCTCTTTGTAAGATGGAAATGTAATACAGAACAGTATCTTTCGTTTCCTTTACAGAACGGATTCCTTTACAAATACGGTTCCATATCCTAAAAATAGTATCCATTACCTTTTGTATGGCATTTTTTATCTTCTGTATAAAAGATTTCTTTTCTTCTGTTTGCGGTTCCTCTGCAAGAACCTCTACGGCATCCGGCACCTCTGCCTTTGCCGGTTCTGTATTTGAGTTCTCCTCTTTTACAGCTTTTGGAGGAAGCATTTCCTTCTCTGTTTGCTCTTCGTTATCCGTGGTTGTATGGATATCGGTATGGATTTCTTTATCTTTTTTCCTTTGGAAAACGGATAGCGGAATACCAAAGATTTTGATTTTGGTATGAAGCTCTTTCTCATAATCGATGGTAACGGACAAAAGGTGAAACAGCCATGTTACCTTACCATGGCAGATAAACTCTTCTTTGTAGGAACCCTTTCCGCTATAACGGACAGGAACAAATAATACTAACAAAAGAAGAACAAGAAGTATCCCCACTATGGATAACAGTATTATGCCAAGTATTTTTAATAGTATCTGCAAAAGGGAAAGCATTTATGACCTCATGACTTTTCTTTTAATAAAAAATCCTTTATATTGCCGGTTCCGGTCTCTTTTACACATTCCTCTGTTATCTGTGTAATCAAAGACACGGCTTCTGAATAATCACCGGCGATTCCAACCACCAGAAGCTCCTGCTTCCGAAAGAATTTTTGTTTTAGTAATCCATTATGAAAACATTCCAATTGATTACTCTGATTATTAGAAACCACAATTACATGTACCTGTAATTGTCCTGCACCAATCCGCAGCTTCCATTTTACCCTGATAGGGTGTTTTATGGATTCTCCTATATAAAGCTTATTATGAAAACGCATCATTTTCTTCCTATCATCATATCCAAAAAAAGACGTGTAAAAACGCCTTTCTTTTGAAATTATGGAAAATTATACACTTCTCCACTTATTCTGTCTTTTTAATTCCTGATATTCTGCATATGCCTTTTCTAATATTTGTTTTTCATTAGAAAACTTTAAAAGGTGATATGCCTCATGATATTTATAAAAACCGGAATCCACAAAATATTCCTCTCTCTGAGGTTTGCTGTAATAGCTGTCCCCAATCATCAGATACCAGTGAACTTCCTTTTCAACCACATCATCGGGTATGGTAAAACGATACTCGCTTTTACCAATATATTTTATAATGGATGCTTTGGCTCCGGTTTCTTCTAATACTTCACGCAATGCTGTCTCTGTATATTCTTCGCCTTCTTCTACTGTCCCTTTCGGTAAAACCCAACCATCGCTCTTATTCATATAATTCTTATATAATAAGAGAACTTTTCCACGAAAAATAACCACACCGCCACAACTGATTGCTTCAATCATTGCAAATCCTCCTGTCCAGGACGAGTGATTTATATCCTGCCATTAGTATAGACCAATTCCACCTATTAGGCAAGATGATTCCATTTTGAATTATCTGTAACATTCTACCGTGTAAAATATGCATCAAAAATGCGTTTCGCAATGGGAGCCGCATAGTCTCCGCCGGAACCGATTCCTTCAATAATAATAGTAACTGCGATTTCCGGATCCTCTGCCGGGGCAAATCCGGTAAACCATGCATGGGAATCCTCTTTTACACCATTGTATTCCGCAGAACCGGTTTTACCGGCTGCCTGATAGGCATCGGTTTTTAATTTGGTAGCGGTTCCTTCGTTTACCACACCAATCATTAATTCCGTTAATACATCGGCTTCCTCTTTGGAAAGAAGCTGCCCGTAACTTTCATTGTCATACGTCTTTACCATACTGCCGTTTGCGGATAATACACGGTTGATAAATTTAGGTTTCATTAATAATCCATCATTGGCTATGGCGCAGGTAATCATATTCATGTGCATCGGTGTAATCTGTGCTTTTCCCTGACCGATGCTAATCTGTATCATCTCATCATCGGTAACCGTATCATCCATTTGCAGTATACTCTTGGAATAATTCAAATCAATAGGAAGTTCTGAATTAAACAACAAGGTGTCCAGCGTATTTCCAAATCGGTTCCTGTCTAATTCTACACCAATGCTGGAGAAAGCTGAATTACAGGACTTTGCAAATGCTTTATGATAATCTTCACTTCCGTGATTGGAACCATGATAACACTGGATGGTGGTATCCCCATATGTGAACCGTCCGTTACAGTTAAAATGATATCCCTCTACGGAAGTATTATTTTCTTTCAAATATTCTAAAGAAGTAATCACCTTAAAGGTTGACCCCGGCGGATACAATCCTTGGGTTGCCCTATTTAACAAAACAGAGCTGTTTTTGGTCTTTTCCTCTTCCACATATTTGTCCCAATCCTGAACAATGGTATTCGGATCAAAATCCGGTTTACTAACCATAGCAAGAACTTCACCGGTCTTAACATTGGTTACTACGCAGGCACTCTTATAAATTCCTAATGAATCGTATACAATCTGTTGCAAATTAGCATCCAATGTAGTATGCACTTCGTTTCCCGGATTTTTACGCTGTGCCACATCATTTTCCACTTTTTCCGATAAAGGGATATTGGAATTAATCAAATAATAATTGGCAAGACTTTCGATACCCGTCTTTCCTTTTGTCGAAAAACCAACCACATGGGAAAACAAATTATTAAACGGATAGATTCGTTCCTCTTCTCCATTTTCTTCCTGTGTATACGCAAGCTTTTCCCCATTGCGGTCATAAATCGTACCACGGGTATTTTCAGATGCTAAAATTGCCTGTCTGGCATTATAGCTGTTATTCATCAATGTCTGCTCATTATCCCGTACATACCGTAACAGGTAACCGATCATAACACAGAATAAAGCAGAAAAGAAAACAGACAAAAGGATAATTTCTCTATTTTTAGTCGATCTGCGCTTTCTCTTACGGTTTTGTTTATTCGTCTTCCTCTTCAAGCTCATCCTCAAATTCTTCCTCGTCTTCCTCATCTTCTATATCATCTTCTTCGGAATCCTCATTCTGCACTTCTTCATCACGGGCCCTGAGAATAATCCCCTGCATAATCATAAAGATAACAATGCTGACTAATACACTACTTCCTCCATAACTTACAAAAGGAAGAGTTACACCGGTTAACGGTATAAACTTAATTCCTCCGCCTACGGTAAGGAATACCTGGAAGATATACATAACCCCAAGTCCTACACTTACCAATCGGTAATAAGAATCCTGCAAACGCATTGCATTCTTCATAAATGTAAGAAAACAAGCCACACAAATTAACAGCATACAGGCTGCCGTTATTACTCCCATTTCTTCCGCAACGGCAGAAAAAATAAAATCAGACTCTACAAAAGGGATATCGTCAGGAACTCCTTTCATCAGACCGGTTCCGAAAAAACCGCCACATGCAATGGCAAACAGGGACTGGGTTATCTGATATCCTTCTCTGTCAATTACACTGAACGGGTCTAAAAATGCCTGAACTCTTACCTGTACATGGGTAAATAATTTATGTGCCACAACAGCTGCGCCACTACCGGCAACAAGTCCCATACTTAAATATAAGTAATTTTTTGATGCTACTAATAACATTGCCATATAAGTTACAAAGAAAATAAGGGCACTTCCCAAATCTTTGGAAGCAACCAAAACAAGAACATGTAGGGCTGCAACTATGGCAGAGATAATATAATTAGACAGTTTCTTTTTATGATACAAAAGCCCCGCCATGGCAAACACAAATATTACCTTTACAAATTCAGAAGGCTGTACTGTCACTCCGCCGATGGTATAGGAAATCTTAGAACCATTGGTAACCTGTCCTAAAATAAGTACCACCGAAAGGGCTGCCAGACCCAATAGGGCATAAAACCACTTTAATCGACGTAAAATGGAAAATTTGCGTATAATAACCGGGACAAAAAATCCTGCGATTAACGAAACCGCCACAATAACCAATTGCTTAACAGCTTTTGAAAAATCAAGTCTTGTTAAAATAATAAAACCAAAACTCAACAACAAAGCCATATTATTAAGCAACCCTTTGTCCAATCCTGTGTAGATTGTCTGGTTTAATACAATGGCAGAAAAAATAACCAATTGCAAAATGGCATAGAAAAACAAATAATCTACTTTTCCTGTTTTTAAGCAAATCGTTGCATAAGCAAAAAATTGCATCAGGAACAGACAAATCTCCTGCCTGATATACAGCATACCGGATGCTTTTCTTTTAAACACGGCAACAAATGCATCCACGGTATAAAAAATCATCAATATTAAAATAATATATTTTGATAATTCTGTTACATAAGCAAGCATAAACTATACTGCTCCTTCTTTATAGTGACCTGTGGTATATTCTTTTACCGGGAATTCTCCCGCAAAAGACGAATCCACTATTTTACGAAGATAATACTCCGTTATTTCTATTGTCTCCTTAGGGCTTTCATCCGTAAAATCAAGCCTAAACCGGGTAATATTATTCTTTAACAGCTGCGAAAAATCCTTATGCAATGACATAGGCACTGCATTGAATATTACATTGTAACAATGCACACAATTGGCATATACCGGCAATTCCTTCCGATAACGGTCCTTTAGTGTCTGCGCAAAGGAATTCGCATTTTGTCTGCATTCACCTGTTGTTTTACGGATACAGTTGGCACTTACCATCATTGGTGTCCGTCCATATACCACGTACATGCCCTCACGGTTATCCAATTCTTTTATTTCACGCAGGGATAATTCCAAAGGATACGTAAATTCATCCCGAAAACCATCCAGAAACCGTATTGCACTTTTATTCCAATGATACAGCATAAAATCCGTATCAATCCTGCCTTGATATCCTTCCTTTTGTAAAAAATACAATGTCTCAAGGTTCTTAACAAGAATTCCGGGAAAGACATTCATTCTCTCTTTTACAAAAGATAGATAGTTCTCATCCCTTGTTCTGAGAATCCGTGGCATGGAAAGATAGATTTCGATTCCTTCTTCTTTTGCTTTTGCAATTACTTCATTACTATCTGCCTGTTTTAAATAGAATAAATCTGCCGGTACATATAGTCTTTCAATCTGTAATCCGGAGAATATTAATGCATGTAACTGCTCCTTACTATAAACCGAAGCACGGATAGCCGGTTTGTGATTACGGATTGGCTCACATAGGTTCTCTTTTCTTTGCACGATAACAGATTCTATTTCCTCTTTATCCCGCTTATGCGACTGCAACAGCATGTCCTGCAGTTCATTAAGGGCTTCCCTTCTAAGTTCATTCAACTGCTTTACCGGCACAAACACATTTCCCTGTATTTCCACATACAATTCTTCAAAAGAAAAGAGCGAATTCCCCGTCTTTTTTATTTGTTTGGCAGCGTCTTCCTCCGTTAATGGACGGTTCATAGCCTTCTGAACCTGGGCTCCGTATACAACAGCTGTCACATCGTTCTGTGTAACCGTAAGAACAGCAGGCTCACCCATAATCAGAGATAAAACACCACTCACCGGCAGTTTTGCCATGGACTCACAATATCTATTATGAATCTTTTCTACCAATTTATCATCACATCCCTGATAAGAAGGAGAATACAAGGACACCATATCCTTACCGTTATGCTTTTTAAAATAGCCGTCTTTCATTTCAGAGCGGATATACAGATGGCTCAATTGTTCCAAATCCGCTTTCTCAATAGCCGGACGTTTGCCTTTTGCATAAAAATCCATGTACTTCCGATAAACAGCAGTCACACCGGCAACATATTCCGGACTTTTCATACGCCCTTCAATCTTAAAAGAATCAATTCCCGCATCCAGCAATTCGTAGATATACGGAAGAGAACATAAATCCTTTAAACTTAATGGGTATACTTCCTTTTTGCCTGTAGAACAACTACCATCCAGGTTTACACTATAAGGTAAGCGGCATGGCTGTGCACATCTGCCACGGTTCCCGCTTCTTCCACCTAAAAAAGAACTAAACAGGCATTGTCCGGAATAACCATAACACATGGCTCCATGGATAAATGCTTCCACTTCTATGCCTGCCTTTTCCTTTATCTCTTTCAATTCTTTTAAAGACAATTCCCTTGACGGAACCACTCTGCAAATCCCCTGCTCTTTTAACCACGCGGCACTACGGTAATTATTTACCGTCATCTGGGTACTTGCATGAAGCTCAAGTAAAGGAAATACTTCTTTTAAAAGCGGAATAAGTCCTAAATCCTGAATAATTATCCCATCCAGACCATGTTCATAATATGGTGTCAGATAGGTAACAAGTAAGCCAAATTCGGACTCCTTAATCAGGGTGTTTAGGGTAAGATAAATCTTCTTATTCAGTAAATGGGCATAATTAAGTGCCTCAATTAACTCTTCTTCTTCAAAATTGTTGGCAAAGGCTCTTGCTCCAAAGGATTTACCTGCAAGATAAACCGCATCTGCCCCTGCATTAAAAGCTGCTCGTAAACAGGCAAAATCCCCTGCCGGAGCCAATAACTCTGTAAATTTCATAGTATCTCCATTTTTTACTTCGAGTAAAAAAGGCTGTCGCTATATCCGCAACAGCCCTTAGTTTTTTGTTAATAAAAAGTTCGCATTGCGTACTTCCTATCGCATTAAAATTATACCTTATATTTCTTTAATTCTGTCTCAAGACGAACAATCTCTTTTTCATTATCATTATTGGTCTTTTTAACAGTTCGCAAACTCTTTTCACAATTTTCAAGCTTAATCTGTGCTGCAATTAATTCATGCTTTAAATCATAAAGTTCTTTCTCTTTGGCAGCAATCTCTTCTTCCATGGTATTAATCTGCTTCTTAGCTTTAAAATAATCATCCGCAATATTAAGCTGTAACAGAATATTCTGCATATCTACATTCTGTCTGCGAAAACTCTCAACTTTGCCGTACTCAACAATCTTATTATTAATATAAGATGCTACCTTCTGTAAGTATTCTTCGCTTTCGTATCCGCATAACGTAAACACTTTACCGCCAATGATTACTTCAGTATCTGTCTTAGAAGCCATACCTTCCACCTCTCACTAAACCCCATCTGTATCTGTGTAAAATCCCTATATGTACAATCTAATCCCATATAAAAAACAATTCTACACACCTATAAATTATAATCAAACTACATAGGAATTTCAAGACCTAAATGGTGGTATGCGGCATCTGTTACTACCCGTCCTCTTGGTGTACGGTTCAAGAAACCATTCATCATAAGATATGGCTCATATACATCTTCAATGGTGCCGGAATCTTCTCCGATAGTGGCTGCCAGAGTATCCAACCCAACCGGTCCGCCCCGGAACTTATGAATCATGGTAAGCAGTAATTTTCTGTCGATTGGGTCCAGTCCCAGCTTATCCACATCCAAGATGTCCAGTGCTGACGATGCCACCTCTGCGGTAATCACTCCGTCATATTTGACCTGGGCAAAATCCCTTACACGACGAAGTAAACGGTTGGCAATTCGAGGTGTCCCGCGGCTTCTTCGAGCCATCTCCAGAGCGCCTTCTTCTTCAATCGCCACATTCAGAAGCTTACCGGACTGCATAATGATACGCTTTAACTCTTCTGTTGTATAAAATTCCAATCTATGAATTACACCAAAACGGTCACGTAACGGTGCCGACAAAAGCCCTGCCCTGGTGGTAGCACCAACCAATGTAAAATGAGGCACATCAATACGCAAGGACTTAGCAGTCTGCCCCTTACCTATCATGATATCAATGGCAAAATCCTCCATAGCCGGATATAACACTTCTTCAACCTGACGGTTCAGTCTGTGAATCTCATCAATAAAGAGAATATCCCCATCCTTTAGATTATTAATGATAGCCGCCATATCCCCCGGCTTATCGATGGCCGGACCACTGGTAACTTTAAGATTAGACCCCATTTCATTGGCAATAATACCGGCAAGTGTGGTTTTACCAAGTCCCGGAGGCCCATAAAACAGAACATGGTCTAAGGAGTCTCCTCGTTGCTTAGCTGCATCAATATATACCTTTAAGGTCTTCTTCGCCGTCTCCTGACCTACATAATCTTTAAAAAACTGTGGTCGCAGACTATGCTCATGACTCATATCTTCTTCAATTAATTTGGTCTCAATTATTCTATCCATTTTACCGTTTCTTCCTTTGACTGTGCGAGTCAATTCTTTTTATACATGAATTCTTTTCTAACTTTTTAAGATATCGGAATTTTAAAAAGATATCTGACGCAACGCCATCTTAATTACATCCTCGACTCTGGTATCTTCTGTAATATCCAACTTCTGAAGCACCTTATATGCATCCGAAACCGTATATCCCAATGCAACCAACGCTTCTGTTGCTTCCTGCTTAACCATACTTACGGCAGAATCCTCTTTATCCTCAACCGGCTTACCAATCACATCCTCAGGCTTAATCTTGTCCTTAAGTTCCAGAACAATACGTGACGCTGACTTAGCACCAACCCCCGGGGCTTTGGCAATCATCTTGGCATCCTGGGAGATAATCGCAAGACGGATAGTATCCACTTCCATAACAGATAAAATACCCATAGCCGCCTTAGGGCCAATTCCGCTTACCGTAATCAACTGCTTAAATAAAGCAAGTTCATCCTTGGTAGAAAAACCATATAACCAGAAAGCATCTTCCCTGACACTGGTATAGGTATATATTCTCGTCATCTGACCTACAGAGGGGAACTTGGAAAGCATCCCCGAGGCAATATGAATGTTATACCCAATACCATTGCATTCGATGACAATATTCTCCGGCTCTTTTTCTATAATCTCACCATAAATATATGCATACATAAATAAACACCTGCTTTTCTTATTCAGAAATCTTCTGAAATATTACAATTCCTGACTCTCATTCATTATAGAATAAGATATACAGAAAAGCAAGCATTTTTGCGAACAAATGTTCTCCAATTATGAAATGACATATTATTTTTAAAATCCATAAATGCCTTAAGTGAAAAATTATTCTTATTTTTAGTGTGGCCATTGAAACGGCAACTCCATATTTCTTTTCACATAAAAAACCGGTACATAATCCATGTACCGGCATTTTATTATTTTGCATTAATATAGTTAATCAAGCCTTCGGAGTCAATAATCTTCTGCATAAATTCAGGGAATGGCTGACCCTTGTATTCTTCATTCTTAGTGTTGTTTTTGATGATACCTGTATCAAAATCAATCTCAACATCATCACCCTCTTCGATTCTCTCAGAAGCTTCCTTACATTCAATAATCGGAAGTCCGATATTGATGGCATTACGATAGAAAATTCTGGCAAAAGTCTCTGCAATTACACAGGAAATACCACTTGCCTTAATGGCAATCGGTGCATGCTCTCTGGAAGAACCGCAACCAAAATTCTTGGTGGCAACCATAATATCGCCTGCATTCATTTTCTTATGGAAATCAGCATCGATATCTTCCATACAATGGGCTGCCAGTTCCGCAGGATCGGAAGAGTTTAAATATCTGGCCGGGATAATTACGTCTGTATCAACATTATCACCGTATTTAATTACTTTACCATGTGCATTTTTCATTTTATAACTATCTCCTATTATCTAAATATTCCGAAGAAAACCCAGGCATTCTTCGATATGAATTTAATTTCACAAATTATAATTCTTCAGGGGAAGAAATCTTACCCGTAATTGCACTTGCAGCAGCAACTGCCGGTGATGCCAAATAGATTTCAGAAGTAATATGTCCCATACGTCCTACGAAATTACGGTTCGTTGTAGACACACATCTTTCATTTTCAGCTAAGATTCCCATGTAACCACCAAGACATGGTCCGCAAGTAGGTGTTGACACTACTGCACCTGCTTCGATGAAAGTAGTTACCCAACCTTCTTCGATGGCTTTTAAGTAAATCTTCTGTGTGGCAGGGATAATAATGCAACGGAGTCCGGTTTTCACCTTCTTGCCCTTTAAAATCTCAGCTGCAATTCTTAAATCCTCTTCACGTCCGTTTGTACAAGAGCCGATTACAACCTGATCAATTACCACATCTTCTGTAATCTCATCAATCGTCTTAGTATTTTCAGGCAAATGAGGGAACGCAATGGTTGGACGAAGTGTACTTAAATCAATCGTAATTACTTCATCATATTCGGCGTCTTCATCTGCTTCGTATACAACCGGAGTCTTCATGGAATGTTCCTTCATGTACTGCTTTGTCAGTTCATCAACAGGGAAAATACCATTCTTTCCGCCGGCTTCAATTGCCATATTTGCAATGGTAAAACGGTCATCCATTGTAAGATAATCAATACCGTCACCAACAAATTCCATCGATTTATATAATGCACCATCTACACCAATCATACCAATGATGTGAAGAATAATGTCTTTACCGCTTATGTATGGTGCAGGCTTTCCTGTTAAAACAAATTTAATTGCAGACGGAACCTTAAACCACGCCTTACCGGTTGCCATACCGGCAGCCATATCCGTACTTCCGACACCTGTTGAGAACACACCAAGGGCACCATAGGTACATGTATGAGAGTCTGCTCCGATTACTACATCACCTGCTACTACCAACCCTTTTTCCGGTAATAATGCATGCTCGATACCCATCTGACCAACTTCAAAATAGTTGGTAATATTATTCTTATATGCAAATTCACGTACGCATTTGCAGTGCTCTGCTGATTTGATATCCTTATTTGGTACAAAATGGTCCGGAACCAACGCAATCTTATCCTTATCAAACACACCGTCAACCTTCATCTTTTCCATTTCATGAATGGCTACCGGGCTGGTAATATCATTACCAAGTACCAAATCCAAGTCCGCTTCAATCAACTGTCCTGCTACAACGCTTTCCAGTCCTGCATGAGCCGCTAAGATTTTCTGAGTCATTGTCATTGCCATAAATCTATCCTCCAAAAAATAATTGTTTACCTTTTTCACATTGCCATTATAACAAAATGGTCCCTATCGAAAAAATACATGTTATTCATGTTTACTATAACTTCGCGTTATGATAAAATTTGGTTGTATAACTAATAATGTGGTTTGTATTTATACATTTAAATTGTAAAAAGTTATTTCAATAGGCGTACCTACCGGAAACCTAATATTGAAGGTATCGTAGGTATTGATTTCATGGGGTTTTTAATGTTTACCTACTAGATTGCATGATGATAAAACTTAGTAGGCATCATGCATAACCAATTTGATATGTATCAGATTAAATTACCTACTTTTTATGATAATAAAAAGTTTAGTAGGTATTATTAAGTTTAAAAAATATAATCTATTCATTTTTATGTAAACTAATGCAAAGAAATTACCTACTAATTTCCTTCATAAGTAATCTTGGTAGGTAAAATTGATTTACATAACTCAAAAAGGAAGGAATTACAACAATATGGAAAATAATTTAAACTTATATTACATCTTCTACGCCGTAGCCAAAGCTAAAAACATTTCCGGAGCAGCCAAGGAACTCTATATCAGCCAGCCGGCTATCAGTAAGGCAATTTCCAAATTGGAGCAGAATCTGGATACTACTCTTTTTATCCGTAATTCACGTGGTGTATGCCTTACAACCGAAGGCGAAATGCTTTACGAACAGGTACATACTGCATTTAACTGCATCCGTACCGGCGAAGAAAAGATCCGGCTCTCAAACGAACTGGGTATGGGACATTTATCAATCGGTGTCAGTACTACTCTTTGTAAGTATGTTCTTTTGCCATACTTAAAAGAATTTACGGCAAAGAACCCGCATGTTCAGATTAGTATCTCATGTCAATCATCCAGCGAAACCCTGGACGCTTTGAATAACAATACCATTGATATCGGTTTAATTGGTTACCCGGATTCCAAGCATAATCTGGAATTGCTTCCGGTTATGGAAATTCACGATACCTTTGTTACCACCGACAATTACCTGAACAATTTTAAAAAACGAGATTCTCTTGTAAAAGAATCCATTATTAAAAATGCAACCTTCATCATGTTAAATAAAGAAAACATGACCCGAAAACATGTTGATGCCAACCTATCCGCTGCTTCTATCGAACTTAACAACATCATTGAAGCCAGCAACATGGACTTACTGATTGAATTCTGTAAAACAGACTTAGGTATTGCCTGTGTACTACGTGAATTTGTCCTTGATGAACTCAAATCAGGAATCTTAAAAGAAGTCCGGATTCTTAAGAATCCTCCGGGACGAAACATCGGATTTGCATACCATCCACAGACAGTTAAAGATAATCCAAGTTTAGGTCTTTTCTTAGATATGATGAAAGAATAACTTACCAAAAACAATACATTAGAAATCTCAAAAAATCAAAAAATATGTCCCCTCCTTACTATATGTCAGTAAGGAAAGGACATATTTTTATTTAGACAAATCTATTTCTTTTCTATCAATCATCAAGTCTTTTGCACTGATACATGGATGATGATATCGTTTCCTCTTTTCAGGAAGACATAGTATTTTACTAATCAGTGTATCAAGTTCCTTATATGCCTGAGGTATCTTAAACTGTATCGCTTTTGTCGGACAATATGCAACACAGGCATTACAGCCATGACAGTGATGGTTCCACTGTGGACGCTTATCTTCCATAGTGATATTGCGGTTAGGACATACCTTTTCACAAATTCCACAGCCTTTACATCTGTCATCGGTATAAAAACCTTTGTCATATTCATTTTCTACTGCCAAATAGGGACCCATTACCTTAGGAAATCGTCTACGAGTCATTGATGACATATGTGGATATTTTCTAAGCTTTCTTTTGCAAAGTTCCACACCGGCCTTTTGTATTTGTTTATCCATATACGGAATCATGATTTTTTCAGGCGGAAATGGCGGGTATGCTATACACTGACTGGCAACACATCTTATGGCACGTCCGTAATCCAAACGTGCTCCTTTTTCTTTCAAAATCCCATCCACCGTTTCAAAGCTTTTTCCAAGCACTGCTATATATGTAGTTATCATGAAAATATATGCATTGGAATTAACATTCAATTGCTTGATAAAATCTTTAAATTTTCCCGGTACATCCTATTCATACACCGGACAAACAAATCCAATTACGTCTGCATCTTCTGCAGACACCATTTCCGGATTACACCTAACGGATACCAGTTCCGCTCCACCAAGCATTTCAGCAATTCTGTTTGCTGTATATAAACTGTTTCCGGTTCCGCTATAATAATAAATTTTTTTCATACGCACAAATTCCCCTTACTATTTTTCCCTCTTTTTATTGTTCACATTCATCATGTGCAAGATGCTTCTTCCATTCTCCCATTTCACCCGACTCTATCTAACAAATGGTTCCTTAATGGTTTTATCCAACAAATCGTCATAGGCATCCACTTTTCTAAATGTATTTCCCATCATTTCCCTATTTCGATATTCACGGATTGCACCCATGTCAAAATCCGCATAGAAAATACCTTCTGTCATTTCATCAGCTAACATAACTGTGCTATCAACACATCTTCCCTCTCTATCCCAACAAATCGGACTATATGCACAGGAAGATCCGGCATTGTTACCATTTGGATTTGCCATTGCCACCGCAACCATATTTTCATATGCCCTTGTAGAAAGAGCCTGGATTCGTGGTTTCATTGAGCCACAATCATTTGGTACAAGAATAACCTCTGCCCCTTTTAACATTAATATTCTTGCACTCTCCGGATACTCACGGTCATAACAAATCATGATGCCTAACTGTATTCCTTCGAAATCACACACTTTAAATTCAGTTCCCGATTCAACTGTTTTTTCATCTGCAAAATCACAAGTATGTACTTTGGAATATTTCATCAATATTTCACCAGTCTTATTGATAACAAAAGCCGAATTTTGCGGTTGTGTTTTTCCTTTTGTAAATGAAGTGAGAACTACACCAATATTGTATTCTTTCGCCTTTTCACAAATCTGAACAATTCTTACATCATCATCAGAAATGCTCTTTTCATATGTCATAGGCAAATCATAGCCCGTAATATAACACTCCGGCAACAAAAGAATATCCGCATTATTTTCTGCAGCCTCTTTCATTGTTTCTATAATCGTTTCAATATTTTTATCTACTTGTGCATTCGTGGCACGTTTTTGTAATATTGCTACTTTAAACAGCATAAGCACCTCGCGTCTTTGATATATACACTGATACACTTGTCCATCTGCGTTATATCTAAATATACTTTTTTCATTGTGTACCCCTATCTATGTACATACATCCTTGTCATTTCCGGTTCACCATCTCCCTGAACCATACACAGAAATTCCCAGCCGTATCTTTCGTAGAATCCTACATGGTTTGAAATAAGATATATTGGTGTAATACCTTTTTCTTTCATATCCGCAACAACCATATTCAGCAATTTACCCGAAATCCCTTGCTTGCGATATTCTTCTTCCGTATAAACGGCACATATATTCGGAGAAAGGTCCTTTCTGTCATGGAAATCATTTTCAATGACTCCCATTCCACCAACAATTTTTTCTCCATCCAGGCACAAATACCAGCCATAGTCTGTTTCATGATTCAAATATGCGTCCATGCATTCTAAGTAAGCCTCTTTAGGCACGCCCCATTTATTGTGAAACCATTCTGCCGCTTTATCTTTCAGCATTGGTTCTTCCATTAATGTAATATATCTATATTTTCCCATTACAATCTCCCATATACAGAACTAAGCCGAACAAAATATCCGGCTTAGTTCTCATCTTAATTCAGCATTATTTCTCTTTAAAAAATCTATATCATTACCATATTTTGAAGCAAGCTCGTAGTCATTCTCCATAAAAAGCTCATACTCATCCTGTTTTATCTTTGAAGGTTTTATCCTTTCATATATGGAAAGATTCCAAGAATGTTTGCATTTCTTACATCTGTATATTAGCCAGACATCAATTCGATTTCCATTTGCATTCACTCTGAACTTACCGGAATTGATAAATTCCTGTTTCTTTCCACATCCACCACAGCGATGATACACTTTTACTGTTGGTACACTCACGCAACTGAACCATCCATATGATGAGATGTCCTTACAATTCTTTGTATGCTCTTTACGGACAGTGAATACTCATCAGCAAGCAGCTTTATCGCAGTTCCGGTCTTATGCTTATTGCATATTTCCTGATTACGGTTATTATAATACTGCCTTGTTTTAGTCTCACTTCCCCAAACTTTTTTCTCTTTACACGGAATATATATACTTTTTCCACTTACATATTGCTGAATAGTTTCTATTAATTCTTTAGGCAGAACATCTTCTGCACATATATAGCTCATTTCAATCCTCCTATATTTTGTGGGGATTCATCCGAGCTTAACTATTCATTTTATTTTAAGCTCAGACTACTGAGCGATAACATATCTTCTACGCATAAAAACTCCTCCTATAATTATACTAACATTATCAGTTTACCTATTTAAGGAAAAAATTACAACCTCATTGTTGTTTGCAAACAAACTTGCTCCATCCATTTTTCAATCAACTGATTTACCAGTTCAGGTTTATCCGTATTTGAATTATGTCCTGCATCTTTTATCCAATAGATTGGTATATTTGTATTTTTATGCCATGCTTTATTGTATCTGATACACGAACCGGCTCTGTCTTTCTCTCCACAAATCAACATGGCCGGACAATCAATGTTATATGGCAAATCCTTCTCCATGGCCTCTGCCAGTATTCTAAAACCATGCCCTGATATTTGTGAATACCGCTTTTTATCTCCATCATATACCATCATAATTTCATGCATTAGTTGTCTTCCGTATTCGGAAACTGCCACTCCTTTAGTCCCTGCTTTTAGCAAAGATTTCCAAGGATAATAAAAATAAACCGGCTCCATTCTTTTTAACAACCATATCTCCAATGCTGTGACATACTTTCTTTGTAATGGTGCCGAATCAATAGAAATAAACCCTTTCAACATATCCGGATAAAGCTCTGAAAAAGCCTGGCCGACATATCCTCCCATGGATTGTCCAATAATAACCGGTTTCTCAATTTTTTCACTTAACAAAATATCATGTAGCCATCTTGCTTTATCCATCAAATCAAAATTGAATTCGAACGGCCATGATGACGCATGCCCGGGAGCATCCCATACAAACACATTGTATTTGCCTTCGAAATATTCAATTTGTTTATCAAACAATCTATGGTCCGCTGTTAACCCCGGTAAGAACAGCAATGTCATCTTATCCGTATCAAGTATATTAGTCCAATAATGAATCGTACCCGATGCCGTTATGTAAGTTCTTTCTACCATTTCGTTACTCCCATAGGAATTTCCTTTTTTCTTATATACCAATTATAGCCTTCAAATATCAATGTCCTTTTCTTACCATCGAAAATAGGTTCCAGACTGTTTTCCATCCAACATCTAACTTCATCGACCGACATAATGCCTCTTTCTATCTTTTCATTCACATTGGATTGAATCATCATAAAATCAATAAATTCATCTAAAGAAAAATCATATGTTAACTCATATCTTGTCTGCTTTTCCATCCTAAAAATATCAGTTAAATCCGTCTGATTCCAAACATCTTCTTTTCTATATGGCTTTGGAAACATCTTCAAATATTTCTCCAGGTACCATTCTGTGTATTCCGGTTTATTAACCATTCTGTCTGTAATCCAAAAGTCATACACAACAATCAATCCATTGCTACCAAGTATCTGTTCGGCATTCTTCAAAAACAAATCTTTATCAACCCAATTAACAACACCGGCTGCTGTGATAATATCATATGGCACCGACGGTATCTTGGTTTCCTCTGCCTTCGAAACATAGAATAAATAAGAAGAATCATTATAAATATTTTCACATACTGTAATCATCTCCGGAGAAATATCCGTTCCTGTAACATAATCACAAAGTAATCGCAACGCTTTTGTTGACAAACCGGCTCCACATCCAACATCAAGTCCGTTTTCCAAATGTTCAATATTGCAGTCCTTCTTTATCCGCTCCATAACCTCTCTATGAAGCCAGGGTCTTTTCGCATAACCCTCCGCAATTCTTTGTGCATCAAATGCTTTATTATCCATTTGTGTTTTCCCCTAAAACTATTTATCTGCTGACTGTACCCATTCAAGCTCATTAGCCGGAACCACTATATAATTACCTGCACCTTCTCCAACACGCAGATACACATTGTTAATCCCCGCTTGAATAATAGTTCTTGCACATAACGGACAAGGCTTTGCCTTATGGATGGAATTATCCTGTGGATTCACACCTGTTAAATACAAATCTGCTCCTATTGTCTGCTGTCTGGAACAATTTAGCAGTGCGTTAGCCTCTGCATGAATAGCACGGCACATTCCATAGCCCTCGCCCTGATGCAAATCTCTTTCTATCCGTGGACATTTTCCCATGTCACAACAATTTTCAAATCCACGCGGAGCACCATTATAGCCTGTTGAAATAACAACATCATCCTTTACGATAACCGCTCCGTATTTTCTCTTAATACATGTACTTCTATATGCAAATACTTCTGCACAATTCAGGTACGTATCAACTTTACTTATTCTTTCTCCAGTTTCCGGTCTAACCATGATTCACCTCTATCTTTATATAACTCCTCTGTTCTTCGCCTCTTCCAGTAGCTTTGGTTGAATAAGTGGATATGTCCAATTCTCTACCAAAGTATCTGTAATCAGTATCTTTTCAATCTCACTATGTAGTTCTTCAAAGGAATAAATATCGGCATAATATAACATTCCAAAAGATTCATCATCCATGTTTTCATTTATTCTGGTTTTTCCTTTTACAGAATACACACATATATGTCTTATATCAAAATCTACGGCACCGGTTTCTTCTTGAAGTTCCCGTTTTGCAGTCTCCAGAATATCTTCCCCAATTTCCCTATGTCCACCGGGCACTTCATATGTGTCACGGTCACGGTGTTTACAAAATACCCATTTCTCTTTCGTCTTTGCAATGATAACTGCAAATTTCAAAAGACTATCATCCACACTATCAAAAAATTTTACTTCTACCAAGGTAAATCCACCACCTTATTCGACTTTATCCATATTTATAGAAATGTTATTAAGCTATTTCTTCAAATTATTCTCTTTATCAAAGAAAGACCTTTCCAAAGCGATATACTCTTGTTCCGTACACACTTCCATACACTTAGCTTTGTACTCAGCAGAACGTTCTAACATATCGTTAATCTTAACACAAGGAAATTCTTTGCACTGATTACATTTATCTACACCATGTTCTTTTGTACAATCCACCAAATGATATGTACATTGTTTATGCGAAGAACACCCGGTGCAAGCAATTTCTTCATTGGAGACAATTGTATCTCTCCAGCCAACCCTATACCAGAGTTCTGCGACTGCTTTCAGTTCTTCATATGTATGTGCATTATATCTTGGACACTTCAAACAATTGTCACCACATAAGGTTATTTTTTCTTCCATGCCTCACACCTGCAAATCCCACTATTTATTATAATTAATATTTATACCTCATATCCGTATATCTATTTTCTTTTTTAACAAATCCCATTTTTGAATATATCGGATACCCTTCCTTGGTCGCACTCAAATCAACTCTTCCTAAACCACGCTTTTTTCCATAAGCAATAAGATTTTGCATGAGTTTGGTGCACAATCCTTTGCCCCTATATTCAGGCTCTGTATATACATTCAAAACTTCTCCATATATGCCATTTAATAATATGGAATTAGCCGGCATCTCAATGATATGTAAATAGGCAACAGAAACAATCCGATTATTGTCTTTTGCAACAAAGGCTATCAATTCGTCACCTAATTTTCTGTTGAAATAATCCGGCAATTGCTTCTCCATACATTCTCTTTCATGGTCACTTACATCACCAAAATCATCAACCATATATGCAATTCTTAACTTAATTAATTCATCAATATCTGCTTTTGTTGCTTCACTAAATACTATACTCATATGCTCCCTCAACCGTTCAAAAACTTCAGCTTACACATTTATTATTTTGTAATAACCATATTACATCTTCCCCATAATTCATCTTTAAAAGGAAACTCTTTTTCTGTTAATGTTCTTTCTTTAAATCCAACCTTTTCATAACATTTCTTAGCCCCTGGATTTTCAGGAAAAACATTCAATTGCACTGCATCCGCTTTTGCGATTTCAAATGCATATTTAACGGCTAATTTCAACATTTCACAGCCATAGCCTTTATTTCTTGCCGTATTATCAATGACAACAAATTTCAGCATCCCTTCATTTGTACTCAAATTCACGGAAAAACAGAAAAATCCTACCACTTGTCCATCATCTGTAGTTGCAACAAAGGGACTATCTCCAAATCGTTCTTCTGCTTCTTGCAGCAATTCATCAAATCCCTTTTTCTCCAGTGGGTAAGGTATTAAATTTGCACACCACAAAGCATGTGAGCGTTCTTCTGTTACCCATTGGGATATAATATTATAATCTTTATTTTGATAAGGTCTTAATCTCATTATTCATTCCACTTCTTTTATTTGTATAGATGTATTATTTCTTTCGTTGCTTATCTAAAAGATCTTTTAATGCCTCCTCACTGATACTAACCCAGGCATCTTCTTCCTCTGCATTAAATCCAAGGTATTGTGCCAAAGTCCGTTCATCGTCACTCATTCCCCATTGATAAGAGTATTCGTCAATTTCTTCAAATTCAATTTCACCTGCAAGGTAACGTTCTTTAAATGTTGCCATTTTCTATTTCTCCCTTCTTTCAGTACATTGCCAATTTGTTTTACAGATTCGACTTTTTCAACCTCTGCTTATATAAGAAACAATCCTTATCGTGTGAATATATTACACCGATTGCTTGTAAATAGGAATATATGATAACCGAACCAACAAATGTCATTCCCCTCTTTTGCAAATCATTGGAAATAGCATCCGACAAGTCATTTGTTGTCCTATCTGTTTCAAATATGGTTTTATCATTTATAAAGGTTCTCAAATAATTATGGAAGGAACCAAACTCGCCAACTATCGCCTTAAAAATCTTACTATTTTTAATACTAGCATTGATTTTACGCTTATTTCTTATAATGTCTTTATTACTTAATAATTCACAAACTTTATTTTCATCATAAGAAATTACTTTGTCCAACTCAAAATCATCATACGCTTTTCTGAAGTTTTCTCTTTTATTAAGAACACATTCCCAAGATAAACCTGCTTGAAAAGATTCTAATATCAACATTTCATACAAATACTTATCATCAAAATTCGGCACACACCATTCTTCATCGTGGTATTTCACATACAGATCATTTTTTAAGTTGCACCATTTACATCTTCTTCTGTCGTCCATATTTTGTTTACCCTTTCAACATATCTTGCATATGTTTCCTATCTAAGTCCAAAATGTTTTTCTACTTGAGCTACAGTATTCTCCACAGTACTTTCCTTCGTTCTTTCCAACCAGAAAAAGTCACTATTCTTTATATCATTGTAACTCTTCTCATTCAGACTTTGTAGCGTAGCGTTACAGATTGCTTTTGCCTTTTCCACATCTGATGCACTATGTATAAAATTGCAAAACCCCTGATGGTCCGGACGATTACAATACTCCTCTACCAAATTAACAGGTTCTTTAATTAAAAATGCCACGCGTGATGGTTCCGTAATCATTTCAGCTTGTTCCATGGTCAAATGACAATCACACACTACCTTACAATTTTGAGAAAGGCGAATTAAATCCATTAATACAAAATCCAATTGTTCTCTTGTATTATGAATCAGCCATTGCTTATATTCCTCCACCGTACGACCGAAAAACTCGTCAGCATCTTTGAAGAATTTATTCATGGATGGTTGGAAAGCCGCATCAGAAAGTTTCTGATGCTTTTCAAACATTTCATCAATATCGTACACTATCAAACCGTGTCGTTTAGCTAATTCTCTTGAAATAGTAGTTTTTCCACCACATGGATTTCCTGTTACAAAATATACATTTTTCAAATATTCTTTTATTACATTATCTTGAAATATCATTACATAATCTCCTTTAATTAAATAGTTTTCCGTGTTCTAAATGTACATAAAACTATTTAACAATGTTTTATGTACTTAGATACTTCTCAATCTTAAACACCCTGTCATATTAGTCATCTCCTTATACAAATTTATTTAACTGTTCAGCTTTACAACAAACAATTTAAATATCAAATTCTACAAAATAAATTGCCTCATCAAAATCTCCGGTTTCTCGGAAATCATCTATCTCTTTTCCAATTCTATACTTGCCGGCAGGAATATCTCCATATAGCCACTCCCATTTTACTTCCCACTTGCATACATCATTCATTGGAATTATCCATGCTTCTTGTGTCCAAGCGAATTCACCTTCCACAGCATAAGGCATTTCTTTCCATCCGTTTTCTTTTGTCCATTGCTCCAAAATAAACCAGCTGCCTGTTTGTAACTCTCCCGTAGGTTCTCCATCTGCTTGAGTGCATATAATAGTTAATCCTTTGGAGGTAATATTTCCTACCGTTAAGGTAATTCCCCACGCTTCTTCAAAGACCATAAATTCCGGCGGATAATAGGATGAAAACACTCTGTCTTCCTCCGATAACTCTAACCAATTTAAAGTATCATTGCATAATTCAGCTTTATTATACGCTTTGCCATTATATGTAATAGTTTCATTTGGCTCTAAAATCGGAATTGACTCAACAAATGGTGCATTATCATACAATACTTCATCCACAAGAACACTCTGTTGATTTGACGTTTCTATTTCTCTATTACAACCAACCAGTCCCAATACACACATAGCTACTAAAACTGATGCAATAATTCTTTTCATGTAATCATGCTCCTTTGTTTCATCAGAAGTTAGCAACCTCTATAAATGAAACTTATTTTTTAATAATATTCCATTCGTCATCTTCTACGACATATTGAAATTCACTCAAATTATCATTAAGCATTACTTCTATTAGATCATAAAAATCATCAACTAAATTAACCTTATTAAGTTCTTCACTTTTAATCCAATGCATTTTTCCTTCATCTGAAGAACAAAGCGTACCCTCATACTGATTAGTTTCAAAAAGAAAAACAACATATCGTCCCTCATGTATTGGAAAATGTTTTACACCACACAATTTTGGATTAATAATCGTTAATCCAGTCTCTTCTTTCATTTCCCGAATAACAGCATCAACAATAGATTCCCCTTGTTCAACATGTCCACCAGGTAATGTAAATCCTTGCCAATCTTCTTTCACTCTATCTTGTAACAAATATTGTCCATTCTGATGTAATAAGCATAACACTGTAAGTTCTACTACTTCTGTGCAAGACATTCCATATACCTCTCTTTTGTTAATAAGAAATTATTTTACAAAATATTGCATATTTCAATTAAACTGTTAACCGTATAATCCGCTTTCTCAACCTTTTGTTTAATATCCCAATATTGACCAAAACCTTGTTTAACCCATATTGTTTGCATACCTAATAACTTCGCTGGAACTATATCATTATCTATTCTATCTCCAATCATTATTGCATCACTTGGTTTACAATTGCTTCTTTCTAACGCAATTTCGAATATTCTCCTATCTGGCTTTGCGACACCTTCTTCTGCGGACGCTATAATCAAATCAATATATTTCGATACTCCATGCTGTTCTAATCGCCCTTTTGTCCCCAGAGATTGATTTGCAATTATTCCAATTTTATATCTAGTGCTAAGTATCTCGAGACACTTAGCAGCATCACTGTAAAGTTTTTCATCTTCTGCATGCCACTTTGTTAATTCAATATCCAATAAATTGGCTACTTCCAAATCGCCTTTTTTATTTTGTTTATAAAATTCCATTGCTTTATTATATACATAAGAATAAGTTGTATTAGCCAGATCAGCAATATCCTTCATTCTATGTTCATATGCAAACCGTTCATCTATTAATGTTGACCCAATATCAAAAAACACCCATTTAATATTTTTAAGCATATACAACTCTCCAAACTAAAGATATCCTAACCCATACAAAACATACATTATTTTTCTATGTACATTGTCATTCCCAAACTTTTCGAAAACCCAAATTTCTCATAAAATGTATCTTTGCCAATTGCAGCAGTCAATCCAACACTTACAATAGTCCCCGGCTCTGTGTTCGATTTAATGTATTCTAATAATCGATTAACAATTTTCGTCCCTATGCCTTGTCCTTGATACTGAGGTAAAACAATAATTTCTTGCAAATACCAATACAAAAATCCATCTCCAACTAGCCTCCCCATGCCAATGACTTCACCATTATATACAGCTGTCACATCAAACAAATTGTTGTTTAACGCTTTTTCTACTTGCTCAATCGGTCTTTCCATAAAACCTGTTGCAACTTTTAAACGTATAAAATCTTTTGCTCTCAATTCATTTTCTACCAAGCAGTATTCCAACTCATTCATATTTTCCCCCTAAGACTATACAATCAAAACTGTTACCTACGCTGTCGCCATTTAGAAACAAAGCACTTACATCGCTCAAGAAATCCATTATATTCATTCAGCTTAAAACTAGCTTCTTCTGACTTTTTCATAACAAAAACTTCACTATTACAGTTTCTCCTGGCTCCACATTTTGGACAAATCAATTCTCCGTCATCTATCATATTTCCACATTTCAAACAGTAAACCATAATTATTCTTCTATTTTTCCGTCCTATTCCTCAAACGTCCACCCATGGTCACCATGGTAAATCATCAGCTTCGTTTGTCCGCCATCTATACAAATATTTTCTCCTGTAATGAATCCGGCTTTATCAGAAGCAAGAAATGCAATCATATTCACAATATCTAAAGGATTGCCAACCCGTCCTGCCGGTTGCTGTTTTGCATCGGGTCCTTCATATACCGTATAATCCGTATCAATCCATCCCGGAGAAATCGAATTCACACGTACTTTTCCGGCAAAACTAACTGCCAATGCATGTGTAAGAGCAGCAATGCCACCCTTGGCTGCCGTATAGCTTTCTGTTTGCGGTTGACTCATACGATCCCGTGAAGAGGATATATTGATAATACTTGCACCCTGGGAAAAATAAGGCGAAAATAATTTACTCAAATAAAAAGGTGCCGTAACTCCAACATTCAGTGCATTTTGAAACTGCTCCCATGTGCAGTCATCAATACCATGCATCTGAGGTGGTGCATTGTTAATAAGGACATCCACCTGACCATATTTTTCAATTACGGTACGAGCAAAATCCTCCAACACCTCTTTATTTCCGATATCCCCTACATAGTGGTCCCCCTCTGTGCAATCAATCACACAGACATGTGCACCATATTTTTTGAATTCATCAGCAGCACAAAGTCCAATACCATGTGCACCGCCGGTAATGACTACAACTTTATTCTCAAAATTCATTTCGAACCTCCCATTCTAAGGTAATGAAAATATCATAATCCGTTCTCTGGAATCATTTCCATCAAACAAATCACCGCAATCTATCTCATCATAAAATTCCAACTCGTCCACTGTCATAAGATATGAAATATACTCATCTGACGGATAATAAAAAAACAAAAGCATTTCCCTCGGATTTTCATAATAAGATTCTATTATTCTTGCCATCACTTTTTGGAGTAACTCCACAGAAAAAGGATTGAAAAAATAGCACCTGTTGACTTTTGAAGGTACTTTATACTCTTCAGCACTGACCGGCACAAATTCTGTCTTTCCACCTGAAACGGCTCTTTTTTGATTTTCCAGTGCGCTCCGGTAAATCCGCTCATCATATTCTATTCCTACGGTTTTTGCCTTGGTTTGATAGGACAGAAAAAAATCGACGCGCCCTTTTCCGCAACCATAATCTAAAACCACATCACTTTTACGGATAAATCCACTGTCAGCCAAGCGCATTAAAACTCGATACGGCGTCGGTTCATACGGGTAACGGTATCGGTCGGAGTTCGAATCATCCCGACCTGTTGTTTTTATTTGTAAAAGCTTATCCCATGTGTTTTCGTTATCTGCCATTA
>JAZSEL010000106.1:0-11733 GCA_045531685.1 Lachnospiraceae bacterium
TTATATGGAGCACTAGCTCAGTCGGTAGAGCACCTGACTTTTAATCAGGTTGTCGGGGGTTCGAATCCCCCGTGCTTCACTAGTTAAAGGCAGTATTTGAATTAAGGTAATTCGAATACTGCTTTTTTGTCGTGGGAGAGAAATGAATAGTAATATATTATGACATATTATACAATAAAAGAAAAAGGGGTATTATCATGTTTGATTTTATAAAGAATATAGGGAAAAATAAGCAGCTCGAAGCGGCAATTGCGAGATTGCAAATGAGTATGTCCAATAATTATAAGGATGTGGCTCAGTCCGATTATAAGGAATTGATGGATTTATATGGAGAGCTTGTGGCTAAGGGAAGTTTATCGGACAAGCAAAAGAGTTATTATAAAGAAGTGATAGAGGATTACAGTGTTAAAATGAAGGATTATACACATAAAGATCAGAAACCGTATTGGCAGTAATGGAACTGATGATTGGAAGCTAAAGAGGGAGAAGCGATGGATATTATTTTTTCAGGGATTACAACAAAGGGAACAGAGAAAAGGGTGTACGTGTCCTTTTCAGAAAAAGGCAAGACGGCGGAAGGCTACGTGCCTGCATGTAAAATAGAGCGAAACAATGGATTCACAGCAGATGAGCTGCGCCAGATGGAAGCGTATCTGGATGAAAATAAGTACCTTATCTGGGAAGAGGCAAAAAAAATTAATCCGCTTCGCGCAATGTGGAAGGATTAGGAGGACATATGAATATTCAAGTATTTGGGACAAAAAAGTGTAACGATACCAAAAAAGCACAGCGATTTTTTAAGGAACGTGGCATCAAGTTCCAGTTTATCGATATGGCAGAAAAGGAAATCAGTAAGGGCGAACTTCGCAGTGTCGCCCAGGCCGTTGGCGGCTTACAGGCATTGATTAACGAGGCGTGCAAGGATCAGAATGCACTCGGTCTTGTTAAATACATCGCTGAGGAAGACCGAGAAGAAATGCTCCTTCGCCATCAGCAAGTTATCAAGACACCGATTGTGCGAAACGGTAAGCTGGCAACGGTGGGTTATGCGCCGGATGTGTGGAAAAAGTGGGAATAATACCACTTTACTGCGGATGAGGACAATAGGAAATTGCTTTACTGCACGAAACGTGCAGGCGTAGGATAAAAGAGAATGTAGCGAGGTAGAGAGAATGAAAAGCGTATTAATAAAGGACACAACAAAGAGCGAGCGAATCGCCATCATCAAAGAGTGGATTCCGGTGGATGACGGTCTGGAGGATTGCGAAATCGACATGTGGGAGATGTATCGGGAGTATATTAACGGAGAGAAAGAGATTGCCCAGATAAATGAGGAGTTTAGTAAGAGGATGTTTGGGTAGACTTTTTAGTTGTTCATTATGAAGGGAAATAGGATAGAAACTGTAATAGGTATAAAAATTCAAAGCTAGTAACATATTATTTGTTGCGAGTATGTAAGAAAAGAGGATTATTCTGATGATAAATTTGGGGACGTTAAAGGAACTTACAGATTTAAGAAAAGTGTGGCCACATGAGGCATTAAATTTCACACCGTGGATAGCAGAAAATATTGAACTTTTAGGTGATGCTGTTGGATTAGATATTACAGTTGATGAAACAGAATCATCGGTTGGAGATTTTAATGTAGATATATATGCATCTGAAACAGGAACAGATAGAAAAATTATTATTGAAAATCAATTGGAAGATACAGATCACGACCATTTAGGAAAACTTATTACTTATGCTTCTGGAAAGAGTGCTGACCTTATTATTTGGATTGTAAAACACGCTCGCGAGGAACATAAGGCAGCTATAGAGTGGCTTAATAATCATACGGATGAAAAAATAGGTTTTTTCTTATGCGAGATTAAGTTATTTCAAATTGGTGATTCGCAGATAGCACCATCGTTTGTTGTTGTAGAAAAACCGAACGATTGGACTAAGGAGATTAGGAAGACGACAGCGACTAATCCTACACAGCAACAGCGAATGGAATATTGGCAATCATTTAATAATTATGCGTTTAAGAATAAAAACTTTGCAAAAGCGTTTAATATGAGAAAGCCTACAACAGATCATTGGATGGATTTTAGCATTGGTTCGTCAGCATGCCATATAGGAGTAACACAGATTCAGAAGAGAAGTGTTATTGGGGTAGAATTATATATTAACGATGATAAACAGTTGTATAAAAGTTTGTTTGGACATAAGGAAGAGATTGAAACTGAAATGGGAAGGGCGTTTGATTGGAGGGAACTTCCTGAAAGAAAAGCAAGTCGTATTTTAGTAGAAAAAAATGTACAATTAGGGAATCGAGAGGTTTGGCCAGAGCAGTTTGAGTATATTATGGATGTCTTGATGAAGATGAAAACGGTATTTAAAAAGTACTTATGATAGGTTTATTAGTAGTTAGGCGTGAAGGGAGGAAGAATAGTTAATTCTTTTTCTTCTGTACATAATGGAATTACAAAATATACAAAAGGAAGATGGATTATGAATGCTAAAAAAGTAATTACTACAGTTTTAAGTGTTGGTGGAATGATAGGATTAAGTGTATTATGCAAGAATAAAAATTCACCAAAGGCAATCGAAAAAACAGTAGAAGTAGTAAAAGAACCAATGTTTAAAAATATTCCACTGTCCAAATTACAAGAAATTGCAAAAGATATCCATTACAAAAATGAATTGTTTCTTGATTCCAATGGTAATTTAAAATTGTTATATAAATCTAATAGAGGTCATCAAACTAATGTAGTTAAATTTGGGATTGATAGAATAACGAAAAAATTGGTACCGCTTAATGGATATAATCTTTTTGCATATCCAGGACAATCTTATTCTCATGCGGATAAATTTTTAAAGACAGTAAATGAAATGTTAGATTTTGAACTATAATTGAATCTTTGCACATGGGAAAATGGAATATATAGCAGTAGTGTTTTTTTAATGCAGTATTACATACAAGATATTGTGTTGTGGAAAATCACTACTGCTTTTTGGGCGTGAGAATTGCCAATCACTGACTGGCAAATTGGCCTGTCAGCGAATTAAGAATAGACGCTATGGGTAATGTCTAATAGAACTAAGTGTATATTGGAAAGAGATTTTCTGTATCAAATATTCAATTTATGAGACGTTTTTATCAAGAATATGAAATTCAACAGACGGTGTCTATTAAGAAGGAGAGGCAATTGTTATAACAAGAAGGAACAATAGGAATGTGTTGTGCCCCTGTAGAAAAAAGATAGCATTTATGTTAATTTCATATTTGCGATAGTGCATATGTTGTGTTCTTTTTAATAGAAGAGTGGTTTTTTGCACAATATATAGTATTGTTTATTTTCACAACACGATAAAATGTCATAAGAAATATATCATGACAAGAAGATAAATCTATGCTATGTTTTAGGCATAGAGATAACAACTCATAAAATACACATAATGATTCTGGGCATGTCTATACTCATATCTGTCCGCATTTCTTAGAGGGGTATCCAACTAAAGGATACGATATCTGTCTGATTTTCTTGTGTAGTGGATAGGAAGTAGATATTGCGCGGGGAAAGAAGGTTGGATGGGTCAGAAGGACATGACAGAAAAATTATTGGAAGAATATAATGATGTGTTTGCGGACATTTATAATGTTTTGGTATTCGGACAAGAGGTGCTTGATGAGGAAAGGTTACGGGATGGCACCACAGAATCGGTTTATAAGGCAGAGGATGGCGAATACAGGGAGCAACGTAGAGATGTAATGAAGACATATCTGGATGAATACCAGATGGAATTAGCGTTTGTGGGGATTGATAATCAGTCATCAATTGACAAATATATTTCAGTAAGAGTATTGGGATATGATTATGCTAAGTATCGCAGACAGGTGGACGAAGATGTTTTTCCACTTTTGCCGGTTGTTACATTGGTGTTGAATTTTTCAGATAGAAGATGGCAAGGATGTAAGAGCTTGGCGGATATTACAAAGATTCCGCCGGAGTTCGAGTCGATTTTCCAAGATTACAAGGTGAAGGTAGTTGATGTGGCATTCTTAGAGGACTCAGTGATTGAGAAGTTTAAGAGTGATTTTAGACTTGTTGCGAAGTTTTTTAAGAACAGGCGACTTGGAGTGGAATCATGGAATGATGCAATACAGATAAAGCATGTGACGGCATTAATAGATTTTATAGCAGCATTTGCAAATGATAAAAGATACATGAATGTGAAAGAAGATTTAGAGAAGATAAGTGCGAAGGGAGAAAAAATAGTTATGTGTGAATATTTGGATATGTTACTGGCAAAAGGAGAAGCACGTGGCGAACAGAAGATGGTTAAACTGACAGAGTACTTACTTTCAAATGGAATGATGGAAGAACTGCAGAAAGCACTTGCAGATGAGGACGCCAGAGCCGGGATGTATGAGAAATATGGAATTAATACCGCAATAGATTTAATATCAAACAAGCAGGAAGCAGCAAGTGCATAATGGTACAGAATATACAAATAGTGGACAATGATAGGATTTTCTCTGAGCAGAAAGGAGTCATATCATTGTCCACTGTGTTTTTAGGAGAAAAACATATCATAATCAAACATTTCTACCCTAAGAGAGTAAATATTTGGTATGATAAGAATGGACGCTAAAGTTACAGTTTATTCTGGGATAGTCCGGAGAATATGAAAAAATTTGGATAGATAGGAAAAGGAAACGCATTATGGCAATCAGTTCATTTTGTATTGGATGTATTTTAAGAAGACAGGAAGAGAGAATCCGTGAGCTGCCTTTTGCAGAGGATATGAAGGAATGCTTTATGAAGGAGCTTTGCGGGGTGATTGCAGAGTCACCGAAGGAAGCTACTTCGCCGGTGATTGTGGAACAGATTCGGGAGTTGTTTAAGAAATATTTTGATATTGTGGATGACTATAAGGGTGAGAAGAAGCATTATAATGAGTTGATGCTGGGCAGTGAGGATGTGCTCAGGGAAATGATTGCGGGTGCAGAGGAGCCTCTTAAGGAAGCATTGCGCCTTGCCCGGATTGGTAATTATATTGATTTTGGTGCGTTAAATGAGGTAAATGAGAAGAAGCTGGGTGAATTATTTGCAGAGTCTGAGAATGATACGGTAGATGAAAAGGAATGGACCGCCCTCAAGGCAGATTTGGGGAAGGCGAAGACACTTGTGTATCTCACGGACAATTGCGGTGAGATTGTATTGGACAAACTGTTTATTAAGGAGATTAAGAAGGAGTATCCTCAGATTGACATTACGGTAATTGTACGCGGGGGTAATGTGTTAAATGATGCAACCATGGAGGATGCCAAGACGGTAGGGCTCACGGAAGTTGTTAGGGTAATGGGAAACGGTAGCAATATTGCGGGCAATTCTTTGGGTTATATCAGCAAGGAAGCGGAGTCTTTGATTCGCGGAGCAGATGTTGTGATATCCAAAGGGCAGGGGAATTTTGAGTCCCTGAACGGCTGTGGCTTAAATATCTATTATCTGTTTTTATGCAAATGCGACTGGTTTGTAAGACGGTTTCAGATGAAGAGATTGGCAGGAGTATTGGTTAATGACAGGAATCTGAGCTGAGTGAGGATAAGCAATAATCCGGCAAAAACGAAAGAGTAGGACTGTTGGGAACGAAATAGATCAAGAGGAAATGGTGACATGATAAAGGCAATATTATGGGATATTGACGGAACGATTTTGGATTTCAAAAAAGCGGAATATTACGGAATGAAAAATTGTTTTACCCACTTTGGATTAGGGGAATGCACGGACGAGATGATTTCCACATACGCCATGATTAATGATAAATATTGGGAGATGCTTGAGAAGGGTGAGGTTACCAGGCAGGAGCTGTTTACCGCCCGCTTTAAGGAGTTTTTTGACGGGGAAGGAATTGAGTTTGACAGGCTGGAAGAGTTTAATAAGGAATATCAACATCAGTTAAGTTCTTTGATTTTTTTCAGAGATAATGGTTATGAATTGATAAAGGAGTTAAAGGGACAGATTCGGCAATATGCGGTGACCAACGGTTCTTACAATGTGCAGAAGCACAAACTGGAGAAGTCGGGTCTTAAGGAGTTGTTTGAGGACTGTTTTATTTCGGACCGGATTGGTGTGGAGAAGCCGAATGTTGCGTTTTTTACTCATGTGAAAAAGGCACTCGGGGATGTGGCAGATTCAGAAATGCTCATTGTAGGTGACTCTCTGACAAGTGATATGAAGGGTGGTAACAACGCAGGGATTTTGTGTTGTTGGTACAATCCGGCGCACAAGGAGAATAAAAAGGGACTTAGGATTGATTATGAAATCCGGAATTTATGGGAGATTAAGGATATTCTTGGTATGAATTAGTAAAGGATGTGTTTGGAATGGCATAATTCTGATACATTTTTAGGAAAAATAAGAGCACATTGTTTTGCTGTAAGGAGAAGAAAAGAGATGGCATTTTCAATAGATAAAGCAAGAGAGTTGGTATTAAAGGCAGGTTTGGAATTGTGTGAGGCAGGTCTGGTAGCCAGAACCTGGGGAAATATCAGTGCCCGTGTGTCGGACACGCAGTATGTGATTACTCCAAGCGGAAGGGCGTACGATACGCTGACAAAGGAAGATATTGTGCTTGTGAATATAGCAGACGGGACTTATGAGGGGGATGTGAAGCCTTCGGGTGAAAAGGGCGTGCATGCGGCAGTATATGAACTGTGTCCGGAGATGAATTTCGTAATTCATACCCATCAGAATTATGCGTCGGCATTGAGTGTGCTTGCAAGAGAGATTCCGGTGGAAGGGTGTAATAGTCTTGGTAGTGTCATCCCATGTGCAGAATACGGGATGTACGCAACCGAGCTGTTGGTAAATAACATTAAGAATCAGATAAGAAAGCATAAGGACAGTAAGGCTGTTCTTATGAAATATCATGGTGCTTTATGCTTTGGAAAAGATTATGATGAGGCGTTTGCGGTTGCGTATGATTTGGAAGAGGTAAGCAAGAAAGAATTTGAAAAACTATGCGAGGGCGGAATTGTAAATAGTGCAGAGGATGACTGTGGAGAAAAAGCAATAAGAACGGGTAATAATTGTAATGGAAATGGCGTTCTCAATGGTAAATCGTGTGAGGTTCCGTTAGAATTAAAATCTCTCTTGGAAAAACGGGATGGCGTAAAAGCAGTGTCCATGGTTCAGACTCCTTTCGTTATAGAGATGAGCAAGTTAGGGAAAACTATGTATCCATATTTGGATGATGCAGCCCAGATTGCAGGTGTGGATGTAAAATGTATTTTGGACATTTCTGAGGCGGCTGATTCTTTGCAGGATAGAAATGCAGTGTTTGTAAAGGGCTTTGGAGCAATCTGTACAGGATTTGATGAGAGTGAAGCACAGGCAGTAGGGATTGTGTTGGAGAAAGCATGTATGGCAGCATATCTGACAGAGTGTGTGGGCAATATCCCACCGCTTGATGCGGAGAGTGCGAAGCTTGACAGAGAAGGGTATGTAAATCATTATTCGAAGTTGAAGTAGCAGAATTTACAAGAATATGCGGATATTTCCCGCAGAGTTTGTAAAGAAGAGTCTGTTTTTCCGCCATAAAAAATGGTAAAATATATTGCTACGTTTTTAGACAATAAGTCCCATAGAGAGAAAATGTTACATTTTAATATGTCCGGGTGGAGAAAAGGGTATGTCAGATGTAATTACCAAATTACAACAACTGAATAAATCAGATGAATATCCCCTTCATATGCCGGGACATAAGCGGAACTATCAAGCCGGAGTTTTACCCGATTCAAACAGAACCGGAAAATGCACCATGCTAGCGGATGCTTATGGAATCGACATTACAGAGATTATCGGTTATGACAATCTCTATGAAGCCGAGGGCATGTTAAAGGATGCCATGAAGCGTGCGGCAAGGGTATATGGAGCAGAAGAGACCTTCTTTTTGGTAAACGGAAGTACCGTTGGGATTCTGAGTGCCATTACGGCTGTAGCCAAGCGGGGAGAGCGTATCTTAGTAGCAAGGAATTGTCACAAGGCAGTTTTTCATGCCATTGAGTTAAGGGAATTGCAGGCAGTTTATCTGCATCCGGAATATGTGGCGGATTGGGACATGCCGGGAATCGTATCCGTGGAAGAAGTGAAAGCACAGTTGGAGAAATATCCGGATTGTAAGGCGGTTGTTATTACATCCCCGACCTATGAGGGGCTGGTATCGGATGTGGAAACCATTGCAGAGCTTGCCCACAAGAAGGGGATTCCGTTAATCGTGGATGAAGCCCATGGTGCCCATCTTATTTTTGATGAGCGTTTTCCAAAGAGTGCCTTGCAGTGTGGAGCTGACGTAGTGATTCAGAGCATGCATAAGACATTGCCGTCATTTGCCCAGACAGCATTAATTCATATGAAAAAAGGATACGTGGACATAGCGCGTATTAAGGAATATATAGGTTACTATCAGACCAGTTCACCATCCTATCTGTTTATGGCGGGGATGGATTATTGTATTGGGCAGATTGAAGAAAAAGGCAGTCATTTATGGGATTCTTTTTTTAAAATGAGGGAAGAATTTTTAGAAAAAATGGCAATGCTTACATATATACGGATTTTGCAGGGAAATGACCCTTGCAAATTGGTGGTTTCCGTAAAAGGGACAGGTCTTAGCGGAAATGAGCTTCAGAAGATTTTACTGGAGAAGTACCATATTCAATTGGAAATGGCAGCAGAGACCTACGTGCTGGGGATTGTTACCATGTGCGATACGAAGGAAGGCTTTGACAGACTGGCAGAAGCATTGCTTTCGATTGATAAGGAATTGCAAGACAAGTTATGCGAAACAGGGATGGATGCACAGGTTGCCGATATGTCTACCGGGAATAGTACGGAATCAAAGACAAATGAGCTTCCCTTTACAGCAACATCTTGCCCGGAAGACATCGTTTATACGCTTGCCCGGGTAAGGGAAATAGAAACCGAAGAGATTCCTTTGGAAGATTCCACAGGAAGAATTTGCGCGAGTTATGTTAACTTATACCCGCCGGGAATTCCCTTATTTTTACCGGGGGAAAAAATAACAAAAGAACATATTGTATTGATAGAGGGATATTTAAAGAAGAATATGCATGTGCAGGGGATGACAGAGGGCAGAATCTGTGTATGCAAGTAGGCGTGCCGATAGAAGGAAACGGCACATACGAGGGGCGTGTTATCCGGATAATCAGGAATAGAGCCCTATGAGTTTGGCAGAGAAGAAAGAATATAGATATTTTTATCAGAGGAGAGATTATGAAAAACACAAAAATTATTTGTACCATTGGTCCGGCATCCCAGAAGCCGGATGTTATTAGGGAGCTCATCCGTTCGGGAATGAATGTGGCGAGACTCAATTTTTCCCATGGTTCTTATGAAGAACAGGGGAATAAGTTCCATATGATTCGGGAAGCAGCGGAGGAGTTAAAGGTACCTATCGCTATTTTGCAGGATACAAAGGGTCCGGAAATCCGTCTTCGTGATTTTGCAAACGGAAAAGAAGAATTAAAGGCAGGCCAGACCTTTACATTGACCACAGAGGAAATAGAAGGAACCAATGAAAAGGTGTCCATTACCTATAAGAATCTTCCAAAGGATGTGGAAGAGGGAATGGCTATTTTATTGGATGACGGTCTGATTGAATTAAAGGTTGAGAAGGTGACAGATACGGACATCGTATGTACCGTTATCAACGGCGGATTTGTTTCCAACAAAAAAGGAGTAAATGTACCGGGAGCGGATTTATCCATGCCATTCATCAGTGATGTGGACAGAGAAGACATTCTTTTTGGTATTAAGATGGGATTTGATTTTCTGGCATGTTCATTTGTGCGAAGCAAAGCTGATATCTTGGAAGTGCGTAAGCTGTTAGATGAGCACGGTGCTAAGACAAAGGTCATTGCCAAGATTGAAAATATGCAGGGTATCCGCAATCTTTCAGAGATTCTGGAGGTATCCGACGGTATTATGGTTGCCCGTGGTGACATGGGTGTTGAGATTCCGATGGAGGAAGTACCGGTTATTCAGAAGAAGATGATTAAGAAGGCCATCGCATGTGGCAAGCAGGTTATTACCGCGACCCAGATGTTGGAGTCCATGACGAAGAATCCTCGTCCGACGAGAGCAGAAGCAACGGACGTAGCCAATGCGATTTACGACGGAACAACAGCGATTATGTTATCCGGTGAGACTGCAAACGGTCAGTATCCGGTGGAAGCCGTACAGACCATGACAAAGATTGCACAGCGTACGGAGCTTGACATTGACTATATCACCCGTTTCCAGAGAGCGGAATTGCATGGAAGCAATGTTACCAATGCGATTTGCCATGCCACATGTACTACAGCAGTGGACCTTAAGGCAGCAGCAATCATTACCGTTACCATGTCAGGATTTACGGCAGAAATGATTGCACGTTTCAAGCCAAATTGTCCGATTATTGCCTGTTCCATGGATGAGCAGGTATGCCGTCAGGCAAATCTGTTATGGGGAGTACGTCCAATCCATATTGATAAGAAGGATACGACAGAAGAGTTATTTACCGAAGCGGTACTTAGGGCAGAGGAAGCCGGATATGTGAAAAAGGGAGACACGGTTGTTATTACCGCAGGTGTTCCATTAGGCATTTCCGGAAAAACAAATATGATTCGTGTAGTAGAAGTTTAAAGCATAATATCCGGTCTGTGGGGAACACAGACCGGGAAATGATACAGTTTCAGGGAGTAGGTATGGGCAGAATTTATTGTCTTATGGGAAAAAGCTCGTCGGGGAAGGATACGATTTATAAAGAGCTGTTAGAAGAAAAGAAATTGAATTTACATAGGATTGTTCCTTATACAACCCGTCCCATCCGTGAGGGAGAAAAAAATGGGGAAGAGTATTTTTTCACGGATGAAGAGGGAATTTGTAAATTGGAACAGGAAAACCGTATCATAGAAATGCGCTGCTATGATACTTGTTTTGGACCATGGAAGTATCTGACGGTAAACGATGAACAGATTGACCTTGATAAGAACGATTATCTGGTAATCGGCACACCGGATTCCTATCTTTCCATGAGGGATTTTTTTGGAAAGGAAATCGTAGTTCCTTTACTCATTGAGTTGGATGACGGCGTCCGTTTGCAGAGAGCATTGGATAGGGAAAAGATGCAGCAGGAACCGAAATACGAGGAGATGTGCAGACGCTTTTTGGCAGATGCAAAGGATTTTTCCGAGGAAAAACTGGCAGCATGCGAGTGCGAAGTGAGATTCCGTAACGATGAATTGAAAGAATGCATAGCATCTCTTGTAAATTACATAGGGAAGAAGTGAAGAATATCCGATACATATAGTAGAAGGAAAATCATTTCCACGGAGCAAATCAGGATTTCGTAAGAAAGATAGAAGAATTTCAGTAAGGAGGTGGCAATTGTGGATATGAAAATCAATCAGGTCGTACAGACCCAGCAGATAGAACAGGTACAGCAACAGCAAAGAACCGATGGTTCTTTCAAATTCACTCTTGCCAGCCATATAGAAGAAGCCCAGCTTCAGGAGCGGCTTACCGCCATGATGGAGCAGATTACCATGCAGGGAGAGAAGCTTGCCAAGCATCGTGATGTTAAAGACATGAAGCGGTATCGGGGGTTAATCAAAGATTTTCTGAATGAAATCGTAAACCGCTCCCATGAGTTTTCCAGAGAAAACTTCTTAGACAGAAAGGG
>JAZSEL010000061.1:0-4427 GCA_045531685.1 Lachnospiraceae bacterium
TGTAACATTTACAGCAAGACATTTCTCACCATATACAATTTATGTTGATACTTCCAATTTATCAGTTAATACGTTGGATAGTACACCAAAAACAGGGGATGGAATTCATCCAAAGTGGTTTGTATCAATCGCACTTGCTTGTATTTCATTGATTCTGTTTATGAAGAAAGATAAAGTAGTACTTCCTAAAAAAGTAACTGTTTAATCACGACAATAGAAAACTAAAAAGAGTATTTCTATCGTGGGTTTGCAATTTTAGGAGGCAGGAAGGCGTTGCATATGGCAAAATTGGTCCGAAAGGTATTGGGTGCCACATTGCTTATATTAGCACTTGTTGTAACTCAGATACCGATGCCGGATGTTCTTGCGGCAAATGCAGTTGAAGATTTTCAAAGGGACGAGGACAAGCTCGTAAAATATACAGGCACGGCTACAGCCGTGTCTGTTCCTGATGCAGTGAAAATCATCGGCACAGAAGCCTTCGCTGAGAATGAAGATATTGGTATTGTAAATGTGGGTAAGAATACGGAGGAGATTGAAGCTTCTGCTTTTGCAGAGTGTAAGTATCTTACCGGTGTGACTTTACCTAAGAATGTAATTTCCTTGGATGATTTCGTATTTAGCGGATGCAGTTATTTATCCAAGGTTATTATTGATGAGAATTTAGAAGATGTGGGAGAGGGTGTGTTTGCCGGTTGTAATTCTCTTGCAACCTTGCAGATTGATGAAGATAATCCTTATCTCAAGTTAAATAAGGGCGCATTGTATGATGCCAAGGGTGAGACATTAATTGCCTATCTTGGCGGCTACGAATCCGACACTTACAATATGCCGGATACGGTTAAGGACATTTATAAGTATTCCTTCTGGGGAAATGAAAACATTGAATATGTGCATTTGAGCAGTTATCTGGATTCGATTCCGGGTTATGCGTTTTCCAATTGCAGAAATCTGAAAAACATTACATTGCCGTATTCTGTGGATGCCATTGAAGCAAAGGCATTTGAAAATTGTGTATCGTTGACTGACGTGGTCATACCTGCATCGGTAAAATACATTGACCCTACGGCATTTGATGGATGCAGAAGATTAAATATTATTGCAGATAAGGGAACGGCAGGCTATGAATTCTATCAGGATTATCTGGCAAGGCTTGCAGTGGAAGAGGCAGAAAGAGAAGAGATTCTGATTCCGGGCTCTGAAGAGGTAACGGAAGAGAATGTGGATGAATTGACGGTAGTGGATGCCAGCAGAGATCCGAGTAATGTGGATTATATCCCGTCAACCAATCCTCTGAATGTTCAGGAGGATCCTTCGGTTAAAGGAAAATCACTGGTGGTTGGTGGCAATGCGGTATTGTTTATTGATTCCAAGGATGCAGTGGTCTATGACGGAAGCAGTAATTATGCCAGCAATAATAATAAATATGTAAATGAATCCGATAATAACGGTCAGTCCGGCAATCAAAATAATACAAACCGTGAGGATTCCATAGTTTACGACCAGACAAAGGGCGGTTATCTGCCAAAATACGCGATATTGGATGATGCCATTGCTTCCCAGGGATTTTATTATGACAGAACATTGTCTGATTATAAGGTGCCAGGCGGAATTGAAAGAATTGGTGATTTTGCTTATGCAAGAAGCAGTATTACATCTCTTACGATTCCGGACGGAGTAGAATCCATAGGATATGGTGCATTCTATCATTGTGATAAATTAGAACAGGTATCCATACCGGGTTCTGTGACTGAGATTGAAGGATATGCATTCCAGAACACGCCATATCTGAATGCATTTTTAAATGATAAATCAGCAGGACCGTTCCTCATTGTAGGGGATGGTATTTTGCTTGCATATAATGGCAGATATCCGGAGGTAGAGATACCGGAGGGTGTTAAGCGTATTGCTCCGGGCGCCTTCAGTAAGCATGGGGAAATGTATTCCCTGATTTTACCGAGTTCATTAATTACCATTGGTGAGGATGCTTTTAGCGGTTGTGTGAATCTTGCCAAGGTAACCGGTGGGGATAATGTAGAAGTGATTGAGGACAGAGCCTTTATGGGATGTCCGATTGGAACCTTTAATGTACCTGCTTCTGTGAAAGAAATCGGTCTGCGCGCCATTGATTTTTCCGAAACGGAAAAAACGGATGAGACCAAGGTGGTTGTATTTGCATCCAAGGATTTACCGGAGATTTCAGTAGGTAAGGAATCAAAGCGTTTAAGCAATACTTCTTATCGTAATGATGCATTAAAGGATGTAAGCATTGTAGTGGTTCCGGGTGATTGTGACGACTATGAGGATACGGTTTTGGATTCTTCCTTACCGGGATTTACCGGTTTGATTGTTGCGCTTGAGACAGACAGGGATGGACTAAAGACAGGAAATGTAATAGTAAAGGAATGTTTGGTTAATACAACCGAAGAATTGTCCAGAATTCCGGATACCTTTATAGTAAACGGAACAGAATATACGGTTCCTCTTGCCGATTTTAAATTATCCGCTAATCGTTCCAAGTCGGATAAGAGCCGGGAGGTAGACGTTCTATTCAATGGCGGAATCAATGTAAATGTATCTGCTGCCTTTGCTGCAGAAGAAGAGGTAGGGACTCTTACAATTGAGACCAGTGAAGATGCCAAGGCAAGACTTACAGAAGCCTATGGTGATTTGTTCGGTGGTTCTGTTCCTAAGATGGAAGCATACGATATTACGCTGGTGGATGAAACGGGATACATTCCGATTACTAAGTTTGGTAAAAATGAACTTTCTATTACTATGCCGATACCGGAAGGAATTGAGGGTAACCGATACCGTGTAATTTCACTGGACGAGGATGGTCAGTTAGAAGAGATAGAGTCTGTAACCAGAGAAAAGACCATTACCTTTACCACCACCCATTTATCTGATTTTGCAATTTATGCAACGGGTGACGAGTCCGTATCCTTATCCTTAAAGAATGGAAAGCTGGTTACCAATTATAACAAGGATGAATCTCCGAATACGGGTGATAACAGCTTGCCGGTGAATTATGTAATTGCAGTATTGCTGGCAGCGCTGGGTGCCATTTTCCTTTTATGTAAAAAGAAAAATTATTAGTTTATTCAAATAAAAGAATATCAATATAAAAAGATGTGCCGTACTTTCTGTGTTTTTAGTGGGATGCAGGGAGTTGGGCGCATCTTTTTTATGCTAAAAAGTCTTTTTCCAAATCATGGATACTTTTTCACATTAAAGCATTGACAGCGGTCGCATAATTGTATACAATTATGCAAGATGATGGTTAGGAGGAGAAAATTATGACAGATACAAATACCAGACCATTCTTGAACAGACCGGTCACAATGAATGAAAAGACCAATTTATTACAGATAGAAGAGCGTATGTACGTGCTGGACGATGTTCCGAAGCCAAATGTTTTCCGTAATATGTTCCCATATTCGGAAGTGCCGAAGATTCCGTTCAATGATCGTATTGTTCCACATGATTTACCAAAGGATATTTGGATTACAGATACTACTTTTAGAGATGGTCAGCAGTCAAGAGCCCCATATTCCACAGAGCAAATTGTTACTATTTATGATTATTTACATAAACTTGGCGGTCCAAATGGTATGATTCGTGCCAGCGAGTTCTTTTTATATAGTAAGAAGGACCGTGATGCCGTATATAAATGTATGGAACGCGGCTACAAATTCCCGGAAGTTACCAGTTGGATTCGTGCCAGTAAGGAAGACTTTAAGCTGGTAAAAGAAATCGGTATGAAGGAAACCGGTATTTTGGTAAGCTGTTCGGATTATCATATTTTCTTAAAACTTAAGATGACAAGACGTCAGGCTATGGAGCACTATTTAAGCGTGGTACGTGATTGTTTGGAAGAAGGTATTAGTGTACGTTGTCATTTGGAAGATATTACCAGAGCGGATATTTACGGATACGTAGTACCATTTTGCCGTGAATTAATGGAGCTTATGGATGAATATCAGATTCCGATTAAAGTTCGTGCCTGTGATACCATGGGCTATGGTGTCAATTATCCGGGTGCGGTTATTCCAAGAAGTGTGCAGGGTATTATTTATGCTATTAATAAGCATGCCGGTGTGCCTCATGAATTAATTGAATGGCATGGACATAATGATTTTTACAAGGCAGTTGTTAACTCTACAACAGCCTGGCTATATGGTTGTTCCGGTATTAATACTTCTTTATTCGGTATTGGTGAAAGAACCGGTAATACACCGCTGGAAGCTATGGTATTTGAATATGCCCAGCTTAAGGGTGATTTAAATGGTATGGATACTACGGTTATCACAGAGCTTGCAGAGTATTATGAAAAAGAAATCGGCTATAAGATTCCGTCCAGAACTCCTTTTGTCGGTAAGAATTTTAATGTTACAAGAGCAGGTATTCATGCGGATGGTCTCTTG
>JAZSEL010000151.1:0-4964 GCA_045531685.1 Lachnospiraceae bacterium
TATATTTTCTATTGGTTCTTCATCCAAAAATTCAATGACTACAACCATAATCTCATCTCCTGTATCTGCATTACAGTTTTAGTATAGCAATTAAGCAATAAGGTTTCAATAAAAAAGACGGTGGATAAAACCACCGTCTGAGGTATCATCAAATTTCTTCCTTTCTCTACTACAATATATTTATGGTTAATAACCCTTACAGCCAGTAAGGAATTAGCCATCTTGTTGCTTAAGCTGTTAGAATGTAGGTAGCAATCGGATATCGTTCCTTTCCTTGGACTTCGCGTCCGTTAATTAGACTGATAACCAGCTCCTCATTCACAGCGTTCGTTTTATGCAGGTTGAACTGCCTTAGGTACGTTCGTGTCACACCACAGTAGATTGAATAGGCAATGAGTAAAACTGGTATATATCCATTGCAATAATCTTAAGGAGTGACAAATTTATGAACGCAGTAGGTATTGATGTTTCAAAAGGTAAAAGTATGGTTGCTATTATGCGTCCCTTCGGTGAAATTGTTTCCACACCTTTTGAAATAAAACACACAACCAGTAGCATCAATTCACTTGTAAATCTCATCAACTCTGTTGAAGGCGAGTCCCGTATCGTAATGGAGCATACAGGACGTTATTATGAAGTTCTTGCTCATCAGCTTTCCCAAGCAAACCTTTTCGTCAGTGCCATTAATCCAAAGCTTATCAAGGACTTTGACAACGATTCCCTTCGTAGAGTGAAATCCGATAAAGCTGACGCCGTTAAGATTGCTCGATACGCACTTGACAAGTGGCAAAACCTCAAACAGTATAGTGTTATGGATGAATTACGTAATCAGCTTAAAACCATGAACCGTCAATTCGGCTTTTACATGAAACACAAGACGGCTATGAAGAATAATCTTATCGGCATCCTTGACCAAACTTATCCTGGCGTTAATGCTTACTTTGACAGCCCCGCTCGCAGTAACGGCAGCCAGAAATGGGTTGATTTTGCATCTACATACTGGCATGTGGACTGTATCCGTAAAATGTCTAAAAATGCCTTTATCGACCATTATCAAAACTGGTGCAAACGTAAGAAGTACAACTTCAGTCAGTCAAAAGCTGAAGAAATCTATGGAAAAGCAAAGGATCTTGTTCCTGTACTTCCAAAGGATGACATTACAAAGCTTATTATCAAGCAGGCTGTTGACCAGCTTAATAGCGCCTCTACAACCGTTGAGTCACTACGCACTCTCATGAATGAAACGGCATCTAAGCTCCCCGAATATCCTATCGTTATGGCAATGAAAGGAGTCGGTCCATCACTTGGTCCTCAACTAATGGCTGAGATTGGTGATGTTTCCCGTTTTACCCATAAAGGTGCTATTACTGCATTTGCCGGTGTAGACCCCGGTGTTAATGAATCCGGAATCTATGAACAGAAAAGTGTTCCAACTTCAAAACGAGGTTCTTCTGACCTTAGAAAGACATTATTTCAGATAATGGATGCTTTGATAAAAACCAAACCACAAGATGACCCTGTATATCAGTTCTTAGACAAAAAACGTGCTCAGGGCAAGCCTTATTATGTCTATATGACTGCCGGGGCTAATAAGTTTCTACGCATCTATTATGGTCGAGTGAAAGAATATCTTGCATCTCTTCCAGAATCCTAATTATCCACTTTGATTTTCAGACCAGCACTGGTGTGGTGGTCTTGTTTTGATACCTAATTTTCAACCTGTATAATTTTTTCAATGTTCTTCGATTTAGCCTTGACTTTTTATTTGCAGGCTAATTAGTATTTTTCATCCGCATAATTTAATATTGGTCTAAGTACTGATTAATTTCCCATTCCGTTACCTGGGATGTATAATCCTGCCATTCTGCCATTTTCAGTTCCATATATTTATTACAAAGCTCTTTTCCAAGCACTTCTTTAATAAAAGTATCCTTATCCAATTCCGTAATTGCTTCCTTTAAAGTCGTTGGAAGTATTTTCTCTCTGTTTTTTGCTGCAACCTTGGGTGGCTGTTGTTTTTCCTTAATTCCCTTTAGCCCTGCCATCAAACATACTGCCAGTGCCAGATACGGATTAGCTGCCGGATCAGGAATGCGAAGCTCCACTCTGGCATTTTCTCCTTTATCAAACGGAATAAGAAATAAACTGTTTTCGCTGTTTACACTGTAATTGACACTTGTCGGTGCACAGAAGCCCGGTACCAGACGCTTATAAGAATTCACAAGCGGATTGGTAATCGCAGTAATTGCCTTAATGTGCTTCATAATTCCACCCATAAAATAGTAAGCTTCCTTACTAAGCCCCAATTCCCCGGCAGGGTCATCAAAAATATTTTTTCCATCTTTAAATAAAGTCATATTGATATGCATCCCCGAACCATCCACACCAAATTTTGGCTTTGGCATAAATGTCGCATGGAGTCCGTGACGCTTCGCCACCATTTTTACTGCCAGCTTAAATGTCATAATATTATCCGCAGAAGCAAGTGCCTCATCATGCATAAAATCCACTTCATGCTGCGCCGGTGCTTTTTCATGATGGGAGGACTCAATAACAAAGCCCATATCCTCTAATGTCAAAACAATATCTCGTCTTGCATTTTCACCAAAGTCCATAGGGCCACAGTCAAAATAACCGGCTTTTTCATGCGTCATTGTCGTAGGCAGAGTATTTTCATCCGTATTAAATAAGAAAAACTCACACTTAGGACCTACCTTGAATGTATATCCCATATCCGCAGCTTCTTTAAGAGCCCGCTTTAAAACAAAACGCGGATCACCCTCAAATGCTTCTCCCGACATGGTATGCAAATCACAGAACATTCTCGCAACCTTTCCCTGCTGCGGTCTCCATGGAAAAATAGCAAACGTATTTAAATCCGGATGAAGACTCATCTGTGCTTCCTTTGTTTTAATTAATCCATCAATATTCGTGGTGTCAAACACACACTCATTATTTAATATTTTCTCCAATTGGCTGTAAGTTACTGCCACATTTTTTAATTTTCCAAATATATCCGTAAACTGTAAGCGGATAAACTCTACATCCTCTTCCCGAGCAATTCTGATAATATCATCGCGATTATACCGATTCATAGCTTCTCCCTTCCCAATATTATTGCGGTACATATTTATATACAAGTATCAAAAAAGGGAGTCCGCCCATTGGCATGAACTCCCTTGTTCCTATTAGAATATACTATCGAAAAAACTTTTTTGTCAATGCTTTCTACTACATTATTTGGAATACTTTTCCTTTTTTACGCGTAAAATGTATAAACATATACGGAGTGTCAGATATGAGTGGAAAAACAAAAATTGTAGTATTAAAAATGAAAGAATTAATCTGTGCCGGAATTTTCCTTGCACTTGGCATACTCGCCATTATCTTAATTATTATTATGTCAAAAGGTGAATCGAATACCGCTAAGGAAGAACCCACAGACACATCAGCAATTTATGTACCGGGTACCTATACCACAGCCATGACCTTAAACGGCAGCAACGTGGAGCTTGCAGTTACCGTGGACGAAACCGCCATCCTCTCCATTGAATTACAAAACTTAGACGAAACCGTCAGCGTAATGTACCCATTGATGGAGCCGGCACTAGAAGAACTCTCAAACCAAATAATCGAAAATCAATCCATTGATAACATACAATATTCATCTGATAATTTGTATACATCTACAGTTCTCCTTAATGCAATTACAGCTTCTCTGAATCAGGCTGAGATAACAGAAATTGAGTAGTCTGAGTTAGTTAAAGCGCGGGGTGCCTTCCGTGTTCTGTGAAGAGTTTTGAAAAACGTCAGTACTTAACGAGGTATTTCCGAGTTTAGTACTGCTACGTTTTTCATTAAGCGAAAGCGCCTCTGAACAGAATATGGAAGGCGCCCCGCGCCCTTAGCTAGCTCAGGCTATCAATCTCCGCCATCCAGACAGACACCGAAGCATCGGAAGGCATGCGGAGATCTCCGCGAGGAGAGACTCCGACTGTTCCGACCTTTGGTCCGTCCGGAAGGCATGACCGCTTAAACTGCTGTGAGAAAAAGCGGTAATAAAACTTCTTAAGCCACTTCAAAATCGTTTCCTCATCATATTCTCCCGCAAATGTACGCTTTGCAAGACGATAAATCTTAGACGGAGAAAATCCGTGACGCAACATATAATATAGGAAAAAATCGTGCAGCTCATACGGCCCCACCAAATCCTCCGTTTTCTGCGCAATCACACCATCCACAGGCGGTAATAATTCGGGACTTACCGGTGTATCTAATACATCAAGTAATGCCTCTTTTAACCTATTCCCATTTGCCTTATTAATATCATCCGCATCATCTGCTGTACAGCAGCAATCCGCATAATAACGCACTAAATGTCTGACTAAAGTCTTTGGAATAGAGCCATTCACACCATACATGGACATATGGTCACCATTATAGGTTGCCCAGCCAAGTGCAAGCTCGGACAAATCCCCTGTTCCGATTACCATGCCGCCGCACTGATTCGCAATATCCATAATTACCTGAGTACGCTCTCTTGCCTGCGCATTTTCATAGGTAACATCATGATTATCCATGGACTGCCCAATATCTTCAAAATGCTGTGTCACTGCCTTTTTAATATCCACTTCCTGTAAAGAGCAGCCTAATGTCTCAGCCAATAAACAGGCATTGTCATAAGTTCTGTCCGTTGTCCCAAAGCAAGGCATTGTCACTGCTCTGATATTTTTACGGTCCATATTAAGTAAATCAAAGGCTCTTACTGTAACAAGCATTGCCAATGTCGAATCCAGACCGCCCGATACACCAACCACTGCACTCTTACAATGCGTATGCTCTAATCGCTTTCTTAAGCCATTTGCCTGTATTGCAAAAATTTCCTCACATCTCTTTGCCCGCTGTGTTTCGTCCTTTGGTACAAACGGGAAACGTGCAAAATTACGGCTAAGCTTTGTCTCTTC
>JAZSEL010000147.1:0-16457 GCA_045531685.1 Lachnospiraceae bacterium
TTGTGACGTCCGGAAATGAGTTACACATAGCGGGAAAGAAGATAGATTTGTCCCAAATGTGCATGAATCTGCCGGGATTTTTAATTTGCTTGGTTATCTTTATAGGATTGTTTGCGGTATGTTTGGGGAAAAAGAATCAGTTGAATGAAAAGAAATAGGAAATGTGAATCCACATGGGAAACCACGTGGATTTTTTTTATGGAAAAAAAGTATTACCGTAGGGGAACTTGGGAAAAGATTCCCTCTTGACACAATCGAACATGCGTTCTTATAATTGAATTATCAATAAGGAGGGCATATGGGACGGGAAAGTGCAGAACCGAAAAAAGAATATATGGCAATCGACCTAAAGTCCTTTTATGCTTCCGTTGAATGTGTGGAGAGAGGGCTTGACCCATTGACTACGAATCTGGTAGTGGCAGACCCTGACAGACAAAGAGGGACGATCTGTCTTGCCATTACTCCTTCCATGAAGGCATTGGGAATTAAGAACAGGTGCAGGGTATTTGAGATTCCCGATGGGATTTCCTATATTATGGCGCCGCCGCGGATGCAGTTGTATATTGATTATTCGGCAGAGATTTATGGGATTTATCTTAAGTATATTTCCAAAGATGATATCCATGTGTATTCCATCGATGAGGCATTTTTTGATGTAAGCGATTATCGGGAATATTATCAAATGAGTGCCAAAGAAATCGGACTTATGATTATCAATGAGGTGCTTCATAAGACCGGAATTACAGCAGCCTGTGGAATCGGGACCAACTTATATCTGGCAAAGGTGGCACTGGATATTACCGCTAAGAAGTCTAAGGACCATATTGGGATACTGGATGAAGAGAGTTTTTGCAAGACTCTTTGGGACCACAGACCCCTTACGGATTTTTGGCGTATCGGACATGGGACGGCAGAGCGGTTAAAACGGTACGGTATTTTGTGTATGGGAGATTTGGCGGAGCTTTCCGTGCACAATGAGGATTTGCTTTACAAAGAATTTGGAGTGGATGCGGAGCTGTTAATTGACCATGCATTTGGCAGAGAAAGTGTAACCATGCAGGATATTAAGAATTATAAATCAAAGGATAATTCTATCTCCAGTGGGCAGGTGCTTCCCAGGGACTATGAATATGAGGAAGCCAAATTAATTGTAAAAGAGATGACGGAGCTTTTGAGTTTAGACCTTGTGGAAAAAGGTCTGATAACAGAGTCTGTGACTTTATATGTGGGATATTCCCATTCTGTGAACTATCCGTCTGCAAGAGGTACGGCAGCATTACCCATAGCTACCAGCTCATCCCTTATTATGAGAGAAGAAATAATCAAATTATATGAGAGAATTGTTCCAACCCACATACCCATCCGGAGAATCAATATTTGTTGTAACAAGGTGAGCAATCAAGAGTATCAGCAGTACGATTTGTTCCTGGACCCGGTCAAATTAAAAAAGGAAAAGGATATCCAAAAAGCAATGCTTGAGATTAAAAACCGGTTTGGAAAAAATGCCATCCTAAAAGGCATGAATTTGGAACAGTCAGCAACAACAATAGAACGCAACGGACAGATTGGAGGGCATAAAAGTGGCTAAAAGAGTGAAGATGGACATTGCAAACAGGGCTAAGCAGTTTGTTCCGTTTGCCGCGTTAAAGGGGTTTGAGGAGGCTATAAGGGAGAAGGAGAAGGTAATTGTTTCCAAGGTGGAACTGACAAAGGAGAGCATAGAAGAGATTGATTTAGAAGGGGAATGATATAGATAGAACTTTACCCTTGCAAACGGAACATATGTTTGTTATTATAAATACAAACATATGTTCTGGAGGATTGAAATGGATTATTCATTGGTACAATTAAACACCGGAATCGCTATACCGAATGCTTCATCTGTTTCCATTCATCAGGAAGGCATGGGTATCAAAGAAAAGCTGGGCATCTTGGCGGATGCGGCTAAGTATGATGTGGCATGTACCTCCAGCGGAGTTGATAGAAGGGGTGATGGGACCGGTATGGGGAATTCCATTGCAGCGGGGATATGCCACAGCTTTTCTTCTGACGGGCGATGCATCAGTTTGCTCAAGATTCTTATGAGTAATGAATGTATATATGATTGTAAGTATTGCCGTAACAGAGCGTCTAATGATATTGAACGGGCTACCTTTACGCCGGAAGAGATTTGTACTCTTACTATGGATTTTTACAGGCGTAACTATATAGAAGGGTTGTTTCTAAGCTCGGGTGTATTACGGAATCCAAGCTATACTATGGAGCGTTTATATCAGACTATATGGCTTCTGCGTAACAAGTACAATTTTCAGGGGTATATTCATGTGAAGGCTATTCCGGGGGCTGACCCGGTTTTGGTTCAGCAGATTGGGTATCTGGTGGACAGAATGAGTGTGAATTTGGAATTGCCCACAGCTGACGGACTTAAGAAGATGGCGCCCAATAAGAACCGCAAGATGATATTAGCACCCATGCGCCAGATTCAGAATGGGATTGTTCAGAGTAAGGAAGAATTGGCAGTGTACCGTCATGCACCCTCCTTTGTAAGTGGTGGACAGTCTACGCAGATGATTATCGGAGCCACTCCTGAGACGGATTACCAGATTGTAAATGTAGCAGAGAATTTGTATCAGAAGTTCCGGCTAAAGAGAGTGTTTTATTCTGCGTATGTGCAGATTAATCAGGATAAAGATTTGCCGGCATTGCCGGGCGGCCCTCCGCTGCTAAGGGAGCACCGATTGTATCAGGCAGATTTTTTGATGCGTTTTTATGGATTTGAGGCAAAAGAGTTATTAAGTGAGGAGAGGCCTAACTTTAATGTGCTCTTAGACCCTAAGGCAGATTGGGCATTACGGCATCTGGAATTATTCCCTGTGGAGATTAACCGTGCGGATTACACGATGCTTCTTCGCATTCCGGGAATTGGGGTGAAAAGTGCCCAGAAGATTATTAAGGCAAGAAGAGGGTGTAATCTTACCTTTGAGCATTTGAAGAAACTAAATGTATCTTTAAAGCGGGCACTGTATTTTATTACCTGCAACGGAAAGATGATGTATCGCACTAAGATAGAAGAGGATTACATTACGAGGAATCTTTTGAATGTAAAGGAAAGGCTTCCCTTTGATGCAGGCGGGGTAACCTATAAACAGATTACCTTATTCGATACCGGGCTGTTTCCAGAGGAAAACAGCTTTAGGAAGGTGGCAGATGCGTGATAGGAGTGAATCATCGCCGACGTGATTGAGAATAAAAAATAGGATGAGAATATAAGATGAGCCAACATATTATTATGGTCTGTGAAGATAGTGATACGGGAATTTTCACAGGCATTTATGAAGCATATGAGAGAAAATGGAATCATGACACTACTATTCTACAGGTAGGGGAAGAGGAGAACCTGAGGCTGTTTTCTGAGTACATACCGATTGTTCCGGACGAAGAAAAGGCAGAGAAAGTAATCCGTACCATACGCAGGCGGTTTGGAGAGGAGACTTTGCGTATTATATTTGAAGCATTGGCATCTACCGATATGAAAAAAGGGCATATGGTTTATCAGATGATAGTATTTGGGTTAAAGGGACAATATAAGGGTAAATTGATTGATTGTTTTTCCTATGAGCCCGTTGTAAAGGTGGTGGCACTCAGTACTACCGTCTGGCATGAATGTCATCATTTCTATGGTTTTTTACGTTTTCAGGAATTGTCCGGCGGAATTCTTTTTGCAAAGATTAATCCCAAAGCCAGACTGTTGTACCTTTTGGGAGACCATTTTTCGGACCGGTTCCCACGTGAGAACTTTATGATATATGATGAACACCATGATCTTTGTTTGATTCATGGAAGTGGCAGACCATGGTATATTGTTTCGGGAGAATTGCTTCAGATGGAAGGTCTGCCGGAAGTGTCCGGGGATGAACTTCGAATACAGGAATTATTTAAATATTTTTGTCATAAAATAGCTATCAAAGAAAGAGAGAATCCAATGTTACAGCAGCAGATGATGCCGCTTCGTTATAGGTCAAATATGGTTGAAATGTAGTCGTTTTTAGCAATAATTGCGATGTTTTTAAAGAAAGTTGTTTTTTCATAAAAACAAGCTTTACAGAATAAAAAAGAGGTTGTAATATCTCCTTTAAGGAAAATTAAGGCATTATCTTTTTGGGAATGTTTTCACACAAATAGGAGTTTGTTTGTGTAATGCGAGGAGGAGTATTATGAAGAAATATAGGATTATGCTACGACCCGAAGAAGTGAGGGATTTTGTGGCAAGAGCCGAGAGATGTGATTTTGAGATTGATATATGTTATAACCACTATACCGTAGATGCGAAGTCCATTGTGGGTGTTTTTGGACTTGACTTAAGAAGTGTTTTGACTGTGACATGTCATGGATTTTCTTCTGAGTTTGACCAGTACTTGAGAGCGTTGGCTGTTGCAGTTTAGTCGTGGGTAAGTGTTTTTAATTTTCCGGTTTCGTTAACTCTCTGTCTTTGATAGAATAGAACTATCAAAGATGGGGAGTTTTTTTTAGTAAAACAGAACTATCAGGGGTAGGGAGTTTTTGAATGGAAGTTCGGATTTCAGTCCGCAGGCTGGTGGAATTCATCCTGCGTGCAGGAGATATAGACAATCGAAGAAGAAGTGGCTCGGACAATGCCATGGCAGAAGGCAGCCGCATCCATCGTATGATTCAGAGAAGGATGGGAAGCGAGTATACAGCGGAAGTGTCCCTTTCGTATCGGTATGAGACAGAGAGGTATGATATTGTTGTAGATGGAAGAGCCGACGGAATTATCGACGGTGATTTGATTACCATTGATGAGATTAAAGGAACATACAGACATTTGGATAAAATGAATGCCCCTGTTTCTGAGCATTTAGCGCAGGCAAAATGTTATGCCTATATCTATGCAGATAAGCATTTGTTGGAGCGGATACGGGTAAGAATGACGTATTGCAATCTGGATACAGAAGAAATCCGTTATTTTTATGAGACCTATGATTTTGAGGAATTAAAAGTATGGTTTCTGAATGTGATGGAAGAATACAAAAAATGGACGGATTATGAGTTTGAATGGAAAGAAAAGCGACAGGCTTCTATCAAGGAATTGGTATTTCCTTTTCCGTATAGGGAAGGGCAGAAGGAGCTTGCTACTTATGTGTATCAGACCATTGTACATAAAAGGAAATTATTCTTAGAGGCACCGACCGGAGTGGGAAAGACGATTTCCACAGTATTTCCGTCCATGAAAGCCATGGGAGAAGAGAAGGCTGACAGGATATTCTATCTGACGGCCAAGACCATCGCGGGCACAGTGGCGGAAAATACCTTTTCGTTGCTTCGTGAAAAAGGGTTACAGTTTAAAAGTGTTGTTTTGACGGCAAAAGAAAAGATTTGTTTTATGGAGGAAATGGAATGCAATCCGGAGCATTGTCCGTATGCTAAGGGACATTATGACCGGATTAATGAGGCCATGTATGATTTGTTACTCCATGAGACTCATTTTGAGCGGGTAAAAATAGAAGAATACGCACGCAAGCATATGGTATGTCCTTTTGAGATGAGCCTGGATATGAGCTTGTTTGCAGATGGAATCATCTGTGATTACAATTATTTGTTTGATCCCCATGTATATTTAAAACGTTTTTTTGCAGAGGGTAAGAATGAAAAGTATCTGTTCCTAATCGATGAGGCCCATAATCTTGTGGACCGTGGCAGAGAGATGTACAGCGCCCATCTGGTGAAGGAAGATTTTCTTACCTTGAAAAAACAGGTAAAGGTTTATGACAAGAAGCTGGAGAAACGTTTGGAAGCCTGTAATCATCAGCTTCTGATTATGAAAAAGGAATGTGAGAATTACCACAGATATGAAACCATTGATGCCTTGTATACCACCATAGAGCGTCTGAACGGGGCATTGGAGGAGTATTTGGAAAATCATGAGGAAAGTCCTATCCGTAAGGAAGTGTTGGAGTTTTACTTTAAGATTTCCCATTTTCTCCTTATTTATGAAAAAATGGGAGAGGAGTATTTGATTTATACCTCCTTTGATGAAGCAGGTAATTTCTATATCCGTTTGTATTGTGTAAATCCATCGGTCAATTTGAAGGAATGTATGGATAAGGGAGAAGGAAGCGTGTTGTTTAGCGCCACTCTCTTACCGATTCAGTATTACAAAAAGTTACTGGGTGGAACCGGGGAGGATTATGAAGTATATGCCAAGTCCACATTTTTACCGGAAAAAAGAGCATTGCTAATCGGTAAGGATGTTACCAGCAAATATACCATGCGTAGCACCATGCAGTATCGTTCCATTGCAGAGTACATATATAAGATAGTTTCCGGGAAAAAGGGTAATTATATGGTATTCTTCCCATCTCATCATTTCCTTAAGCAGGTGTATCAGGAATATGATTTCTTATATGGTGAGGAAACCGGAATTGAGTGCATCCTGCAACAGGAATATATGAAGGAAGAAGACAGGGCGGCTTTTCTGGGGCATTTTCTGGGTAATGATGAACTGGTATTGGAAGAGTTGATACATATGGACATTGAGACTGAGGAGATTCAGACTTTACTTGGTTTTTGTGTTATGGGAGGCATATTCTCGGAAGGAATTGATTTAAAGAATGACTGTCTTATCGGAGCCATCATCGTAGGAACGGGCATTCCTCAGGTGTGTTTGGAACGGGAGCTAATTAAGGACTACTTTGATGAAAAGGAAGAAAGCGGCTATGAATATGCGTATCTGTTTCCGGGGATGAATAAAGTATTGCAGGCGGCGGGCCGCGTAATACGTACCCATGAGGATACGGGGGTTATTGCCCTTTTAGATGAGCGCTTTCTCTATTCTTCCTATAAGAGCCTTTTTCCAAGGGAGTGGAGAAATTACAAAGTAGTGGACAAGAGTCATGTAGAAGAAGAAATTGAGAACTTTTGGGAGTCCCAAAAGGAATAATTATTTATTTCTTATAGGAAGAATTGGTAAAATAATGTTATTAATCTGTGGAACTGATTTACATAATTCGAAATGAAATAAAAATTATGTTTATAGTCCATTAGGACTGATTTTTTGGTATAATCAGACAAAAGGGACAATTAATTTTGCAAGTTTGACAAATTTAATCAGTAGTGGATAGGTTCCAAAATTGTGGATAACTTTGTGGAAATGGTGGATTTATCCTATAAACTCGTCCAAAAGTTTTCCACAAAAAGTATGTTCGATACATAAAATCTGGTGGAAAAGTTGCAAAACACAGAAATGGACTTAGAAAGTTCATATTATGTTATGTAACCGTATCATCACATTATGTTAAGTCAGAGCATAGAAAAAATAATTCAACTGTGTATCGTTGAATTGTATTCTATTTTATGAAAATTTGGAGGCAGTAATATGTGGGCAGAGGAAAGTATTTTTTATCAGATTTATCCGATGGGATTTTGTGGGGCTCCTTTTGAGAATGATGGAGTGCAACGCCATGGAATACGGAAGGTAATGGATTGGATTCCGCATCTGAAAAAGACCGGCTGCAACGCCATTTATTTTTCACCTGTATTTGAATCGGACACTCATGGATATAATACGAGAGACTATCGAAAGATAGATACTCGAATCGGAACCAACGAGGATTTTAAAGAAGTATGTAATAAACTTCATGAGGCCGGAATCCGCGTTGTGCTGGATGGTGTGTTTAATCATGTTGGGCGTGGGTTTTGGGCATTTCAGGATGTGAAGCAGAACCGGGAACAGTCCAGATATTGCAATTGGTTTTATTTAAATTTTGGCGGAGAGTCCCATTATCAGGATGGCTTCTGGTATGAAGGCTGGGAAGGCCATTACGATTTGGTTAAATTAAATCTGGATAATGAAGAAGTGGTACAGTATCTGTTAGACAGCGTTGCGTTCTGGATGGATGAATTTGGTATTGATGGACTTCGTTTGGATGTTGCTTATATGGTAAACCGTAATTTCTTAAGAAGACTCCGTCGTTTCTGTGATGAAAAAAAGCAGGACTTCTATTTAATTGGTGAGATGATTCACGGCAACTATGGGGATATCGTAAACCAGGAAATGCTTCATTCGGCAACGAATTATGAATGTTATAAGGGCCTATACAGTAGCTTTAACAGCATGAATATGTTTGAAATTAACCATTCCCTGATGCGTCAGTTTGGTCAGGACGGACAGGGATTGTACAGGGGCATGAAGCTGCTTTCTTTCGTAGATAATCATGATGTTACCCGTGTGGCAAGTATCTTGCAGAATGAGCGGCATCTTCCATTAATATATGCCACCCTGTTTGGTATGCCGGGCATTCCGTGTATTTACTATGGTAGTGAATGGGGAACTAAGGCAGAGAAAAGAGAAGGAGACCCGGCTCTCCGCCCTTGTTTTGAAGCACCGGTGGAGAATGAATTGACTGAGTACATTGGCAGATTATCAAGAGTCCGCAAGAGCGCTAAGCCGTTAAGCTACGGAACCTTCCGTTCTGCATTTTTAACCAATAAACAATGCATCATGGAACGTGAATGGGAAGGACAGAAAGTATATGTGGCAATCAATGCGGATGAGCATCCGTTTACGGCATACTGCAATCTGAACGGGGATAAGAAAGTTGACTTATTAACCGGCAAGGAAGTGTCTACCAACGGTTGTGTGGAGATTCCTGCTTACACTGCCATGTTTTTGGCAGAACCGGGAAGCATTACTTGTCCGGCAGAAGAGGAAATGAATTCAGAAGAAATAACTGATGAAAAGAAGAAGATAGTCATCCTGGGTGATTTGTTATACGACTGCTTTATCTGGGCAGAACGGCTTCCTCAAAAAGGGGAAACCATGACGGGCTATGCCAGTGGTTTTTATCCGGGAGGAAAAGGCGGCAATCAGGCGGTTGCGGCAGCAAGATTAGGTGCGGATGTTTACTTTATCGGTAAAGTTGGTGCAGATGAGCGTGGAGAGTTTATGGTAAATGAACTCAAGCGTAACGGTGTTCATACAGACTATGTTTTTGTGGATGAACAGGTAGGGACCGGAACAAGCTGCGTTCAGATAGATGATAACGGGGATAATGCCATTGTGGTTGCACCTCTTGCCAACATGACCCTGACAGATGAGGAAATCGGAAAGGCAAGGGGAATTATTGAATCCGCAGATGTTTTTATTTCCCAATTGCAGTTGGACCCTCATGTTATTTTACAATGTTTGAAGTGGGCTCATGAGGCAGGTGTCCTTACTATATTTAATCCGGCTCCGGCCAAAGAACTGACAGACGAGTACTATCGTTATTCGGATTTTATTACACCAAATGAAATTGAAGCAGCGCAGTTCAGCAATTGTCAGCAGTATGATCATGAATTAGAAGATTGGTGTCATAAGGTTGCCGGATTCTATCGGAGTAAGGGCGTTGAAAAATTAATTATTACCCTGGGAAGTCAGGGATGCTTCTGTGATGATGGAGAAAAACGGGAGTTCCATCCTTGTTTTAAGGTAAATGCAGTGGATTCTACGGGAGCAGGGGATTGTTTTAATGCGTCCTTTGCAGTGGAATATCTGAAAACAAAGGATATGGCAAAAGCAATCCGTTTTGCATCTGCCGCATCGGCTTTATGTGTTCAAAGGAGAGGTTCGCAACCATCCATGCCGATGTTAGAGGAAGTGGAACAGTTTTTGGCAGACAATCAATAAATTTAACAGAACTACCATAGGAGAAGGAGAGAACGTTTTATGGGATACGATAGCAGCTATGCAAAATACATGGACCATACGGTATTAAAAATGGATACCACAAAAGAAACCTTAAAGCGGTTTTGTGATGAGGCTAAGGAATACGGATTTGCCAGTGTGTGTGTAAATCCCGGCAATGTTGCATATGTGGCAGAGCAGTTGAAGGGGAGCGGGGTAATTACCTGTAGTGTAATCGGTTTCCCGTTAGGAGCCAATACTTCCTATATTAAGGCCGCCGAAGCCAAAGAAGCAGTGGAAAACGGTGCCGGTGAAGTGGATATGGTAATCAATGTAGGAGCCCTTAAGGATAAGGATTATGATTACGTAAAGAAGGATATTCAGGCAGTCGTGGATGCGGCACATCCGCAAGCGGAAGTAAAAGTAATCATTGAAACTTGTCTATTGACAGAGGAAGAAAAAGTAATGGCATGCAGATTGGCAAAAGAAGCAGGAGCGGATTTTGTTAAGACTTCCACCGGATTTGGTAGTGGTGGTGCTACGGTAGAAGATGTCCGTCTTATGAAAGAAACCGTAGGCGATATGAAGGTAAAAGCTTCCACAGGTATTAATGACAGAGAGATTTGTGATGCCATGTTGGCCGCAGGAGCATGCCGGATGGGAACCAGTAAAGGAATTTACATTGTAAAAGATGAAAAATTTCCGGGTTAACGGCAATGGGCATAGGAAAATTCCATATTTAGGTTTTTATAGGATAGAACTTTCTTAAGGAATTCTGAATGTATGTCATAAAAAAAATAGGAATATCCCTCTTTTTGTGAATGGCAAGAGACAAAATGCACGAAAAGATAGAATGTAAAAGATATAAAATGGGCAAAATTACGCCAATTATGAACAAATTATGAACAAAAACTTATGAAATTCATAAATCGTTCAAAAATGGTTCAAAGTGTATTTACAAACCCTTCCGTTTCCGATATACTCATCCTTGTCGAAAGACGATAACGTTTTTTTGAACAAGGAGGAAAATATTATGAAAAAAATCGCAGCAGTTTTAGCAACAGTTATGGTAGCAGGTTCTTTAATGGTAGCTTGCGGAAGCGAAGAAGCAGTTGTTGAAATGGAAGAAACAGTAGTTGAAACAGAAGTAGCAACAGAAGAAGCTGCTACAGAAGCAGTAGTTGAAACAGAAGTAGCAACAGAAGAAGCTACAGAAGTAGCTGAAACAGAAGTAGCAACAGAAGAAGCTGCTACAGAAGCTGTTGAAACAGAAGTAGCTACAGAAGTAGCTGAAACAGAAGTAGCAACAGAAGAAGCTACAACAGAAGTTGTTGCTGAGTAATCATAATCAGTAAATCAATACTACATTATTAAAAGACTCCGGCAGGTTTAGGCGTGCCGGAGTTTTTTTGATGCTGGTAATTCAATCAATAACCAAGCCGGAAATGGGGTCAGATTTTCCGGCTTATTTGATTTTGATAAATTTTTTTACTTTTTTTATAAATTTTTTATTGACATACAATATTATACGACGTATAGTATGCGCATAGAACAATATTATACGCCATATAATATTATAATAATGATACATACATTACGATATGGTTAAGAGAAGACTACGAAGAAATTAGAATCAATTAGAAAAGAGGGAATGGAAATATGAGTGTACTCGTAGTGAATACGTTATTAGAAGATTCTGATGATGTATTGCAGTTACAAAAAGAGATATGTGCACAGTGTAAGGACAGTGAGGTTGTTTATACCAGAGACATGAAAATATCCCATTGTATCGGTTGTAATTACTGTTGGTTAAAGACACCCGGAATTTGCACAATCAAGGATGATTATGAAATTATCCTCAAAAAAATTATGAAGCATGAGAAAATAATTTTTATCTCAGATACAAAGTTTGGTTTTGTATCTTATCGGACCAAGATGTTGATTGACAGAATTTTACCGATTGCAACTATGTACTTGCAATTTGTGGATGGACAGATGCGACATGTGCCGCGATATGACATTCATCCGCAGATGGGAATTATTTACAGGGGAGATGGTGATAGGGACTATCTTAACAGATGGCTTGTAAGAACCACCCTTAATTTTGAAGGTACTTCCCTTGGTGGGTATCCGATAGAAGAAGGAAGGGGGATTTTATCATGCATTTAGTAGTCATTAACGCCAGTCCCCGTGTAGAAACTAAGAGCAATACAGCTAAAATTATCCGTGCCTTTTTACTCGGATACGAAAAAAACGGGAATACGTCAGAGGTTTGGCATTTGTCGGATAGAAAACAGTGGGCAGATATAAGGGGGGCTTTTAAAGATAATACAAACATTTTGTTTGCTCTTCCGTTATATGTAGAAAACATACCGGGAATAATGTTGGAATTCTTAGAAACATTGGAACCGAAAGCAGAAAAGGGTACCCGGATGTCCTTTATTTTACAGGGCGGATTTGCAGAAGGATGTCAGCTTCGATGCGGAGAAGCTTATTTGGAAAAACTTCCATTCTACTTTAACTGTGAATATGGCGGAACCTTAATTAAGGGTGATAATTTCGGACCGGCGTTTATGCCGGAGAATATGGCAGAGAAGATGGTAGCCCATTACGAAAAGATGGGTGAGTATTTTGCAGAAAATAACTATTTTGATAAAAAAGCAGTAAATGATTTCGCAGCTCCGGAATTTTTTTCAGAAAAAGAAATCCGGAAATTAAAGAGAATGCGATGGATGCAAAATGCAATGTTTCGCTATATAGCAAAGAAACAAGGGTGTACACGGCCCCTTGATGATAAACCATATATAACAGAATAAGGAGGGACAGCATGGTTTTTAATACAGGTGCGGCACTACTGGACGCAATTGTACTGGCAGTTGTTTCCAGAGAGCCGGAAGGAACATATGGCTATAAAATCACACAGGAAGTTAGACAGGTAATTGAACTGTCAGAATCTACATTGTATCCGGTGTTGCGAAGACTGCAGAAGGATGAATGCCTGATTGTGTATGATCAGGAATGTGCCGGAAGAAACAGACGCTATTACAAAATAACAGAAAAGGGAAGTGCACAGCTTCATTTATACGAGAACGAATGGAAACGGTACTCAGGAAAGATTATGAGTATGTTTGAAGGGGGAATGACACATGAATAGAGATATGTTTATGAGCAGATTAAAGGAACTTCTCTCAGATTTGTCTGAGGCAGAACGGGACGAAGCATTAAGCTATTATGAAGAATATTTTGAAGATGCCGGTGCAGAGAATGAGGAGTCAGTAATTGCTTCTTTAGGAACACCGGAAAAAGTAGCGGCAACCATTAAATCCGGACTCTCAGAGGAAGCAGAAGAAGAGGGAGAATTCAGCGAGACAGGATACTCCAATACGTATTATGAGACCAGAGACGAAGTGGCATTGAACGACAATTCTGTAAAAAATAAATGCAGAAGAGGATTTGGTAATCTCAGTACAGGTGGTTGGATTATTATTTTGATTCTTTGTGTTTTTGCACTGCCGATTTTGGGACCATTATTAATAGGAATAGGCAGTGCGGTTTTGGGTCTTCTTATTGCCATTGTATCAATCTTTTTTGCAGTACTCGTAGCGGGAGTTGCTATGGTGATTGCAGCAATCGGTGTATTGGTAGGAGGAATCATCACATTATTTACAAAACCGATTGTTGGTATTGCATTAATTGGAGCAGCACTTTTAGTTGGTGGGTTAGGAATCGTAGTAACCGCATTGGGCGTTTGGATTACAGTAAAAGTAGTTCCGCCATTGTTTAGAGGAGTTGTGGAATTAATCCGCAAACCATTTGCAAAAAAGGAGGCGTAAGAAATGGATAAATTTTTGAAAATATGCTTAGGAGTAGCAAGTGTTAGCATTGTATTGGGAATTATTATTGTTGCCGGAATTGCTGTGAGCGGCAAGGGCAGAGATGTTATTGATGTTATGGAAAACGGCGGAATTTACTGGAGTGAAAATGGATTTACGGTAGGAAATGCAGTTGAGTTTGGTGATGTGGAAATTACGGAAGCAAATGGAAAAGAATTCACATATCCGGCAAATAAATTTGATAATCTGGATATTGAACTGGCAGAAGAAAGATTTGAAATTAAGGAAGCAGATGTAGATGAGATTACAATCCGTTCTACCAAGGATATAAAGGTTTCTGAAAATGGAAATACTTTACATGTAGAAACGCCAAAGCGTACTTATATTGTTAGTGTGGGAAAGGAGGACCTACAGAAAGTAGAAATTACATTGCCAAAAGGGATGGAATTTCATACAATAGATTTAGAAGTAGGAGCGGGCGTGCTGGTAGCAGATACTCTTATAGCAGAAAAACTGCAACTGGAATTAGGTGCCGGTTTAGCAGAGATTGCGAATTGTATTTGTGAAACAGCAGACATTAATATGGCAGCCGGAGAAGTTCTTATTGAAAATGGTGCTGTTGAAAAGCTCGACTTAGATATGTCAATGGGAAACTTTTATTTTGCAGGAAGCGTAAGCGAAGAATTGGGTGCGGATTGTGAAATGGGAAGAATAGAGATTGAACTTCCGGGCGAGGATTCCGATTACAATTATACAATTGATTGCGGAATGGGTAAAGTTACCGTAGGAGATTCTTCTTATGGTGGAGTAGCATGCAGCAAAAAGGTTGATAATAATGCAGACATAGAATTGGATTTTAATTGCGGAATGGGAGATATCAACGTAATTTTTAACAGATAATATAGTTTTAACAAAATGGAGGAAGTAAAATGGAACAGAAAAGATTAACAAAATCAGCAGTTGACAGAAAGATTTGCGGCGTTTGCGCAGGTATTGGAGAGTATGTGGGAATGGACCCAACAGTTATCCGTTTATTATGGATTCTTCTTACATTCTTTGGTGGTTCAGGAATTATTGCATACATTATTGCGGCAATTATCATTCCGGAAGCATAAAATAAAACTGAATACTTTTATACAAATCCTAACTGACCATAATGAAAAAACAAAAACTGGCGCTTTTAAAAAGGTCAGATAGGAATATAATATCCCTAGCAGAGATGAAGAACATCTTTGCCAGGGATTTTATTTTGGAGGAAAGATTATGAAAAATGATAAAACAATGAAAGTGGTATTTACCGGTTTGTTTGCAGCATTATCCTATGTAGTATTTACTTTTTTGCAGATTAAGATTACACTTCCAGGTGGGGATGCTACTTCGATACATTTAGGAAATGCGGTTTGTGTATTGGGGGCACTGATTTTAGGTGGCTTATATGGTGGCCTTGGTGGTGCCATAGGGATGACAATCGGTGATTTATTTGACCCTGTGTACATAGTATATGCGCCTAAGACATTTGTTCTAAAATTGTGTATCGGATTGATTACCGGGTTTGTGGCACACCGGATAGGTAAGCTCAATACACGGACAGACAAAAAGGAGATCCTGCGTTGGACCATAATAGCAGCAGTAAGTGGACTGTTATTTAATGTTATTTTTGATCCTATGGTTGGGTACTTCTATAAATTGTTGATTTTGGGTAAGCCGGCTGCGGAATTAGTATTGGCTTGGAATATTGCATCCACAAGTATTAATGCAGTGACTTCGACAATTGTTTCGGTTACGGCTTATATGGCGATGCGTCCTGTTTTGTTAAAATCCGGTTTCATGCCAATGCAGGAGAAGAAGTAAGAAGTACATATTAGGGAGGACTGAATGGTGGAAAACAAAGAATTTTTTATTGAAAATGAGGGCAGAAAGATTCATTGCAAGTTAGAATATCCACAGACAATGAAAAGTGAAGAAGACAAGTGCCCTTTAATGATATGGGTACCTGGTTTTACAGGGCATATTGAGGAACCGCATATGGTTGGGATTGCAGCCCATGTAGTATCCCTTGGTTATGCAGTGCTTCGTGTGGAGCTTTACGGACATGGAAAGAGCGAGGGAGAGTTTAAGAACCATACCATTATTAAGTGGATTGATCAGATGTTAACAGTTATGGACTACGCTGTTACATTACCGTTTGTAACAGATTTGTATCTGGCTGGACATTCCCAGGCAGGACTTATGACTATCTTAGTAGGTGCAATGGAACAGGACAGAGTGAAAGCCATTCTTCCTATGTCACCAGCCATTGTTATTAAGGATGCAGGTAATGCAGGTGAGATTTTTGGACGCAGATTTGACTCTTATAATATTCCGGAGAAGATTGATTTGTGGGATGGTAGAGAATTGGGCGGTAATTATTTCCGTGTATCCAAGTTCCTTCCGATTGAAGAATGTATCCGCAGATTTGAAAAACCGGTTTTACTTGTGCATGGCGACGAGGATGAAGCGGTGCCTGTAAAATATGCTTATGAAGCTGCCAAACTTTATAAGAACTGCACGTTGAGAATTATTGAAGGGGATGACCATTGTTATGGTCGACATCTGGATAAAGTTTGTGCAGCAGTGGAAGAATTTTTGAAGACAGTTTAGAGAATGGAATAGAAGGATCTAGAAGCCGGCATATCAGTGGTATGCCGGCTTCTAGTTTTCTCTAGTAATAATGTTTAATTCTTTTAGATGATTTTGAACTAGTTGGGCGTAGGGGGATGTAGATTAGGCAATAAGGAAATTATTTGGTTGTAGAGCCTAAAAACGATCCATTTTAGAGGATGGAATGGAGTTTTAGAGAGAAAATTAGGCAATGGGAAAAAAAGATTCCCTCATCGGAAAAAATAGCTTGTTTTTGTTTCCAATAGGACTAAATTTTTTTACTATTGCCTAACGTATATGAA
>JAZSEL010000101.1:0-3195 GCA_045531685.1 Lachnospiraceae bacterium
GTTATCCGTCCGGAAGATATTGATATTGTTCCGGTAAAAGACGGTAAGATGACAGGAGAAGTACTGAGCGTTCTTTTTAAAGGGGTTCATTATGAAATTATGGTAGAAACCGTTCCGGGTACTACAGTTACTGCCAATATGCACGTTATCCGTAATAATGAAGTAACAAGTGAAAATGGCAAGGAAAAGATGAGTGCCAGCAATTTCTATGTAGATATTGAAGATGTTAAGTTATTGGATGATAAGGAAATTATTGCCCGTTCCAATGCTATGGCATGGGATCCTGAAACGGATGAATACATTTCCATTGCTAACATTGAGTACGATATCAAAGAAGAAGTGGGCGAATATATAGTAGTATTTTCCACAGCAAACGGAACCAATATTGCAAGAAGTGTGTACGTGGTTAACCAGCCGTTCATCAAAAATGAGAAGGCAAATGAAGGTGTTATGGCATTTAACTTCTTTAAAACAGTGGATGAAATTCAGGAATCCCAGACACTTGACATTGACTTAATGACTTGGGCAAGTGCACAGGGGTGGAAATTAAGTGATGAGAACCAGAAGGTTGATATCTATGTAGATTATGACTTTGACCCATCTAATATAAAAGAAGGAATCTACAAAGTCAGATTCTCAACAGAAGGGCGTGAATTTAAACTTCACACCACAGATTATACGGAAGTTGGTCAGGAGGACGGCCTGACATTCTTCCCGGAAGATATTCATGTAATGTCAAAGTAGGGTGCTAAGATGAAGAGATTTTCACAATTAGCGATTCCTTACATTGTATGGGCAGTGATGATGTTGGTGATACCAATGGCTTTGATAGCCATGTATTCCTTCATGCAGCAGGGAAACAGCATCATTAACTTTTCCTTTACATTTGACCACTATATCAAATTTTTCACCGACCCTGATTTCTTATTGATATTGTGGCGTTCCTTATTAATTGCGGTTAAGACAACCATTATTTGTCTATTGCTGGGATATCCGCTGGCATATTTTATTGCAAACAGCAGCGAGCGTTCCCAGAGTATTTTAGTATTATGCATTACGATTCCTACATGGATTAATGCATTGGTAAGAACCTATGCATGGATTGGCCTTATGAGTGAGGGCGGTCTTTTGCAGCGGATTTTTGGATTCTTTGGTTTTGGCGGCACAGAGATTCTGTATACGGAAGCAGCTGTGCTTCTTGGTATGGTGTATAACTTCCTGCCGTTTATGATTTTGCAGATACACACGTCGTTATGTAAGATGGATTATTCCTTGTTACAGGCAAGTGCTGATTTGGGTGCCAATCCGGCACAGACATTCAGACGTGTTACATTACCGCTTTCCCTTCCGGGCGTAATTAATGGAATTACGCTGGTGTTTTTACCGGCAGTGAGTTCTTTCTTTATCCCGAAGATGCTGGGGGGCGGACAGTACTTCTTAGTCGGTAACCTGATTGAAAACCAGTTTATTACGGTTGGTGAATGGAATTTCGGTAGTGCTATTTCTATGATCATGGCAATCATTATGATGCTTATGATGATGGCAGTACGTAAGATTGAGATTCACAATCAGGGCGGAAAGGAGGAATAGTCATATGAAAAAGAAAAACAACCGTACATTCGGTAGAATTTTACTTATCCTTATGGTTATTTTCTTCTATCTTCCGATTTTGTACATGATTATTTTCTCCTTCAATGAAGGAAAATCTCTTACAGCCTTTAGCGGTTTTTCACTGCGCTGGTATGAACATATGTTAGAGTCCAAGGACATGATGGAGGCTCTGTATACCACATTCAGTGTAGCTTTGATTGCAACATTGGTGTCCACGGTTGCAGGAACCATCACAGCTATCGGACTTAGTAAATCCAAGCGAATTGTGCGCGAGACCATGCAGCAGGTAAACAATCTTCCTATGATGAATCCGGAAATTGTTACAGCGATTGGTTTGATGTTGTTATTCATTACATTCAAGGTGGAAAAAGGCTATATGACCATGCTTCTTGCACATATTGCTTTCTGTACACCATATGTTATTTTGTCCGTTATGCCTAAGGTGCGTTCGCTGGACCCCAATTTAGCGGATGCAGCCCTTGATTTGGGGGCTACACCGTTTCAGACTTTGACAAAGGTAATTGTGCCACAGATTACACCGGGTATTTTTTCCGGTGCATTAATTGCATTTACCATGTCCATTGATGATTTTATCATCTCCTATTTCGTAACAGGAGGCGGTGTAAAGAACTTGAGTATTATCGTGTACACCATGAGTAAACGTATTAATCCAAGTATTAATGCGGTGTCAACACTGGTAGTTGTGATTATTACAGGTGCCCTCATTCTTATTAATGTTGTGCCGATGATTATGGCAAAACGGGAAAAAAAGGAAGAAATCAGCGGAAAGAGAATGCTGATTCCGGGAATTGCCGGTGCTTGTGTGCTTGCATGTATCGTATTGATAATCGCTATGAACAGAGAAATGTCAACTGCTCCATATGCAGGACAGACACTTCGTATTTATATGCCGGGTGAATATATTGGTGAAGAGGTGGTTCCGGCGTTTGAGGAGCTGACCGGTGCCAATGTTATTATGGAAAACTTTGATTCCAACGAACAGATGTATATTAAAGTTGCCAATGGTGAGGCTTACGACATCCTGATTCCGAGCGACTATATGATTCAGCGTCTTATGGAAGAGGATTATTTACAACCGATTGACGTAACGGAGCTGGATTATTATGAAGATTTGGATGAAGCAGTAAAAGGCCCAGCCTTTGATCCAAACGACGAATACTCTGTTTCCTATTTCTGGGGAACTGTCGGCATTGTATATGATACTACAAAGGTTTCTTTGGAAGAGTTGGAAGAAGAAGGTTACGGTATTTTTCTGAATGAGAAATATAAGGGAGATATCTATTTATATGATTCTGAGCGAGATTCTTTTATGATGGCGCTGAAGAATCTGGGCTATTCCATGAATACAGAAAGCGAAGCAGAGTTACAGGATGCTTACGAATGGCTGGTTCAGTGTGTAGAAACCATGGAGCCTGAAATTGTAACGGATGAAATTATCGACAATATGGCTCAGGGCAGAAAAGCGCTCGGTCTTTGCTACTCCGGAGATGCTACTTATATTATGTATGAAAATGAAGATATGGGCTTCTACATGCCGCAGGAAGGAACCAATGTATGGTATGA
>JAZSEL010000086.1:0-6121 GCA_045531685.1 Lachnospiraceae bacterium
AAAGGTTCGTAAAGAACTGGCTGCAAACGATGTGGATGTAACGGTTGATAACCGTTCTGAAAAGATTGGTTACAAGATCCGTGAAGCAAGAATGGATAAGCTTCCTTACATGCTCATTGTCGGACAGAAGGAAGAAGAAGACGGCTTGGTATCCGTAAGAAGCCGTTATGCAGGCGACGAAGGACAGAAGTCATTAGACGAATTCATTGCCCAGATTTGCAAAGAAATCCGTACAAAAGAAATCAGAGAAGAACTTCCACAGGAAGAAAATGCAAAATAAAGGAAACAGATGGCTTCCCCATGCAATGGCGATGTATAACGTAATTGTGTGGGGAACCACATTTATATCCACGAAAGTACTGCTGGAGAGCTTAGAACCGTTGGAAATCCTTATATACCGTTTTGTTATCGGTTATGTGGCATTGTGGTGTCTGCAACCGAAGTTTTTGAAATGGCAGGGAATAAAGACGGAATTTGCCTATTTTATTGCCGGACTGTTTGGGGTGACCATATACTTTTTGGGAGAAAACATTTCCCTGACACTGACCTACACCGGTAATGTAAGCATTATTGTGTCTACAGCCCCTCTTTTTACGGCTATCTGTGCCTGTCTGATGACCAAGACAGAACGTCCGACCAAGTATTTCTGGGGCGGATTTGTCCTTGCCATTGTGGGAATTGCCATGATTAACATAGGCGGCACCGGAATCGATGCGGCACATATCAAGGGGGATTTGCTGGCACTGTCGGCTGCAGCAGTATGGGGAATCTATTGCGTGGTATTGAATGAGCATGTGGGAGAGAGTGTGCCTGTAATTGTACGGACCAGACGCATTTTCTTTTATGGACTGCTCACTATGATTCCTTGTGTATTTTTGATGAATGCCAAGTTCCATCCGGAACAGTTATTAGAGCCTGTAAATGCGGGAAATATTGCCTTTTTGGGAATCTTAGCGACAGCAGGAGCCTATGCAACCTGGAATTACGCTGTGGCACGCCTTGGGGTTATGAAATCCAGTGTATACATTTATTTGATTCCGGTTATTACCATTATTTGTTCCGCCATCATTCTTGGGGAACGGATTACTATAGGTGCGGTTCTTGGCTGTCTGCTTACCATGTGTGGTTTGTTTTTATCTGAAAAAAAAGAAAAATAAATTTGCATGTATAAGAATGTGAATAGATTTTTGTAAGCAGGAAATACTACCTTTGAAAATAATTTTTGGAGGTAGTAAGATGGCAGAATTACGTTGTAGAATCTCAAATTGCGTGTATAATAAGGATGAGTATTGTTCCAAGGGAGACATCCTGGTAGGCGGCAAGCATGCAGAGGAAGCAAGGGATACTTGTTGTGAAAGCTTTGTTGACAGAAAGGGTAACACATATACAAGTGCTATGGATCATCCAAGCCGTACCATTCAGATTGACTGCGAGGCTGCAAAATGTGTGTATAACCGCGATTACAAATGTCATGCAGATGCAGTGGAAATCGAAGGTAATAAGAGTGCATGCAGCAGCGGAGAGACTGTTTGCGGTACTTTTAAATGCGAATAAGATAAATCCTTAGCTGAGTGGGATAGGAACGAATATTTTATTGCATATTTGTTGTAAAAAATGTTGACAGTATAGAAAGAGTGTGGTAAGTTATATGAGTGTGTGAAAGAGACACACTTGTTACAACCAAGCAGAGTATCCACTCTCACCCTACGGCAAGAGGCTGGTAGGCGTTAACATTGTTTTATGACCATATACAATATGGTGAATTTCGTATGTTAAGTGGATAGTTATGCTATCCACTTTTTTGATGTTTAATCGTTGGAAGGTTTCGGGGTAGATGTCGAAAGTGGAAGAGGTAAGGTTCAGTTTTTATAAGTTTGGGGGGTAAACAGCCATTAGCGAATTATTCATTAATGAACAAATCAGAGACAAAGAAGTACGTGTTGTAGGCGAAGACGGAACACAGTTAGGCGTTATGCCGACAAAAGAAGCTCAGAAGCTTGCAGATGAAGCAGGGCTTGACCTTGTAAAGATTGCTCCGACAGCGAAGCCACCGGTTTGCAAGATTGTAGACTACGGTAAGTACCGTTACGAACAGGCCCGTCGTGAGAAGGAAGCAAAGAAGAAGCAGAAGACAGTAGAAGTAAAGGAGATTCGTCTTTCTCCAAACATTGATACAAATGACCTGAATACAAAAATGAACGCTGCCAGAAAGTTTTTATCTAAGGGCGATAAGGTAAAAGTTACCTTACGTTTCCGCGGACGTGAAATGGCACACATGGCAAACAGCAAGCACATTTTGGATGATTTTGCTGCTAATCTTTCCGATGTAGCCACATTGGAAAAAGCGCCTAAGGTAGAAGGCAGAAGCATGACTATGTTTTTAACTGAGAAACGTTAATTCGTGCAGTTAAAATAGATTGAAGCAATTTAGGAGGGAAAATACTATGCCAAAAATGAAGACAAGCAGAGCAGCTGCAAAGCGCTTTAAAGTAACAGGATCTGGTAAATTAAAAAGAAACAAAGCGTACAAACGCCATATCTTAACAAAGAAGTCTGCTAAGACAAAGAGAAACTTAAGAAAACCAGCTATGGTTGATTCTACAAATGTTAAGACAATGAAGAAGATTTTACCATATTTATAAGCTTAAGTTAAATCAAGGAGGAAATAAGACATGGCAAGAATTAAAGGCGGCTTAAACGCTAAGAAGAAACACAATAGAGTATTAAAACTTGCAAAAGGTTATAGAGGAGCTAGATCTAATCAGTACAGAATCGCTAAGCAGTCTGTAATGAGAGCTTTAACATCTTCTTATGCAGGTAGAAAAGAAAGAAAGCGTCAGTTCAGACAGTTATGGATTGCACGTATCAACGCTGCAGCAAGAATGAACGGTTTATCATACAGCAAATTCATGTACGGCTTAAAGTTAGCAGGTGTTGACATGAACAGAAAGATGTTAGCTGAAATGGCAGTTAATGATGCGGAAGGATTTGCAACATTAGCAGAACTTGCAAAGAGCAAATTAGCTTAATAAGCGGTATTGATAAGCTTACTGGGCAGAACATATCCGGGAGACCTTTGGTCTCCCGTTTTTTTGCAGTAAAAGGAAAAATTTATCTTATTATGTAATAGGAAGATGTGATTTATAATGATATAATGATTACATGGATTGAATCAGCCTATTAAAAGAATGAATATATAATGTAAGAGGATCAATAAGTGAAGAGAAGAGCATTAATAGTAGGAATATTGTTAGGAATAAGTATTTTCAGCTTAAATGGATGCAAAAAAGCAGATGAATCTGCAACAGTATCGGAAACCAGTGTGGAAGATGTGACAAAGGAAGCTTCTGAGGAAGAAAGCACACTTCCGGGAGATTTGGCATTGGGGGATGAAGAGTCAGAACCGGAAGAACGTCCACATGAAAGCCAAAATCCGGCCACTGTATTAGAAGATGAAAAGGCTATTTATTTCTGCGGCAAACAGCACATATTAAAGTGGGATAAAACATCGGGGCAGACCGATATTATCTGGATGACGGACAAAATGCCGATGAAAGAGGATGCATATGCGTATCAGGATGGAAGAGGCATTTTGATTGGAAATAAGATTTATTTTATGGAATCATGGATATCTGAGCCGGATAATCCATCGGCATATGAAGATTCTCATGCGCTATCGGTAGTGAATATAGACGGAAGCGGCTATCGTGAGATTGAACAGGTTTCCGGGTTAAATAACTTACTGCTGTTGGATGGAATCCTGTATTATTCTTCTGATGCGGATTCTAAGGCCTTAGAGGGCTATTTGGTGGATGCAGACGGCAATCTTTTAACAGATGCAGGAAAAGTGATTACAGAACCTGTTAATGTGCCCAAAGACTATGTGGAAATGAGTTATCAAAAGAATGGGTATAAAAACCTGTCGGCGGTGGAAAGTGCGTACCGTTACGGCTATTACCTGCTCCGTGATGAAAATTATAGTTTGTGCATAGTGAATCCGGAGACCGGGGAAAAGCGGAGTTTGCCGGAGGAGATGAAGAATTATTCTTTGGTATCCTGCAATCAGAACTACTTTTTGATGGAAGAATATAATTATCCGGCTGCCCATTTGTATTTGGTAGATATTCAGACCTTGGAAAAAACCTTGTTGATAACCACCTCACGGGATGAGAGCGTGATTGGAATGGATGAAGAGTGGGTGTATTGGCAAAGACAGGATGCTGATATGGATATGTATTATTATGAGCGTATCTCTTTGGATGGAGATATGACAGAGGGATTGTTTGAAGAACATCGTTTTCTGGGAATGCAGGAAGAGTCTCCGTGGTATCTGATGGACATTTCCGTTATAGATGATTATATCTATTATGTTGGAGAAAAGGATTACAAATACTATCTGATGCGCCGTAACCTGAATGTCCCTCAGGAAGAAGAAATAATCGGTGAGGCATTCTATGACAGCGGAATTGGTAAAGTTGGAACCATTACAGCTTATAAAGAAAATATTTTCAGTGATATTAATACAGATGTAATTCTTGGCACGACGGATTTGGAGTGGCTTGTTGTAAATGAGGATTTTGCCGGTGCAGCCAAAATTAGTGCTGTTTTGGATGCGGAGCAGTTGGCTAATATGGAATATGAGCGTAATATAGCCAAAGACATGGAGGAATGGGCTTCTGACGGATTAAGCAGTAGCTTCAGCAGCCGGGTGTCACGGATATACCACTTTAATGAGCGCTATATCAGTTTTACCCAGCAGAATTATGACTATACCGGTGGGGCTCACGGAATGCCATACTGGGTACCTCATACCTTTGATTTGGAAACAGGAGATGAGCTTGGATTAAGCGATATTGTGGCTAATAGCGAAGAAGAATTTAAAGAGATTGTTACGGCTGAATTTACCAAAATGTACGACGTAGAACCGGCTATGTATTGGGAAGATGCGATAGAAAGTGTACGTGAGTGGACGTCCATGTCTTCACCGTTTTATCTTAGCGACAGAGGACTTGTAATCTATTACGGTCCGTATGATTTGGCTTCCTATGCGGCAGGTTTTCAGGAGATAGTAGTACCTTATGACAAACTGGAATTATACATTCCGTTAGGTGAATAGGATGACATTTTTTCTCCTCCTATATTGATTATAGGAGGAGAAAATTATATCCAAATGCGAGTATCATTTTTAAATATTTTGTATAATAATTGTAAAATAATTAAGTTCAAAAAAACTAAAAAAAGATACATTTTACAGTTGACAAAACCAGGTATCTTTTGTATACTAACAAAGTCGGTTGTGACAAGCGGGATCTTAGCTCAGCTGGGAGAGCATCTGCCTTACAAGCAGAGGGTCACAGGTTCGAGCCCTGTAGGTCCCATTACTTGCGAAAGTAAGTATTAATTGAATATGGCGAGATAGCTCAGTTGGCTAGAGCATGCGGTTCATACCCGCAGTGTCGAGGGTTCGAATCCCCCTCTCGCTATTAATTAAAAGGTGCGGAAACGTTGATAAATACAGCGTTTCCGTTATTTTTTTTTTGAAAAGTATAAGATTTTTTGAATACTTTTGAATACTTTTCTCCAAAAGCCACTGTTTATGCGGGTTTCCGGTAATGTTTATGCCGTATGAATATTCAATCCCTTGTTGATAATTCGCTTGTTTTCTTCGTCTTCTAAGGTGTCAAAGCTATAATTTAACATAGTGGTTATTACTGATTTATGACCGACTTCTTCGGCTATTTTTTCAAAGGATAGTCCGGCATCCCTAAGCAACGAAATATAGGTGCTTCTTATCTTGTGCAGTGACTTTTCGTTGATTCCGGCAAGACGGCAGTAACGTCTTATCCGTAAATCCATTGCACGGTTATGAATACGACCGCTTTTGTTAACGAATAGCCATTCGCTGACAATGTTTTCTGACTCATAATATTCTTTGAGTAGTTGTAGAATATAAAGTGCATCATCCGTAAGGTCTACAATTCGTTCCCCAAATTCGCCTTTGGTATCGGAGTCAATGATGATATGTTGACATCTGGTAAGCATTTCAAAATCTTCCGTATATTCCTGCTGAACTCGTTCAAAACGAGCAATACGGATAGTTTTTTCGGCATAATTTATATCC